>JAIEON010000071.1 GCA_019750345.1 Patescibacteria group bacterium | reverse complement strand
ATTATTTTTGAAGAAAGTATTCCCCTTTATCAATACAGACTCCAAGCGTAATGCACCGGTATCTCTAGTGCGACCAATTACTATAGAAGAGCGCTTGAAGGTGATGGTAGAACATACACAGCTCTTTGAAGAGCTCCTGGGAGATATCAAGAGTTTCTCGATCATGAAGAAACACTACAAGGCGTACTGTACAGGGTTTCGTGGTTCAAAAGAACTCCGTATGAGACTGATGGATGAAGCCAAAACAGCTGCAGACGTAGCTACTATTGTAGAAGAATTTTTACTAGAAGATAATCTGGTACAATAGGAAACATATATGCATGACCAAGTCTTATACCGTAAATATCGACCAGGTGACTGGAGTGAAGTAGAAGGGCAGGAACATATTGTTTCTGTGCTTGAGCAGTCTATTTTAGACAACTCCTTTTCACACGCCTATCTCTTTACTGGAAGTCGGGGGACAGGGAAGACTTCTGTTGCTCGTATTTTTGCGCGTGCACTCGGCACGAACGCTGAAGATATTATGGAGATAGATGCGGCGAGTAACCGTGGTATTGATGATATCCGTACACTTCGTGAAGGAGTGCGAGTTCTGCCATTCTCATCTCCTTACAAGGTGTACATTATCGACGAGGTACACATGCTTACCAAAGAAGCATTCAATGCACTCTTGAAGACGCTCGAAGAGCCACCTGCTCATGTGATATTTATTCTTGCGACGACCGAACTTGACAAAGTTCCTGAGACAATTCTTTCTCGTTGTCAGACATTTTCATTCCGTAAACCAAATGAAAAAACACTTGTTGCTCGTATTGAAGCAATCGCTGCAAGTGAACATATTGAGATTGATGGAGATAGTGCTTCACTTATCGCATTCTTGGGTAACGGATCATTTCGTGACACATTGTCTATTTTGCAAAAAGTATTTTCTGCTGCAAAAGGGAGAATCATTGATCGAGAACTCACTGAGAAAGTTACTGGCGCACCATCACTGCGAGTGATTCATGATCTCTATACTGCACTTATCAACAAAGATATTGATGGTTGTTACAGTGTCTTGAATACTGCAAGCGAAACACATACTGATATGATGCTCCTTGCAGAATTATTGCTCTCTACAATGCGTCTGTCGTTGATGTATCGATACGCACCAGGGCAGCGAGACAGTATTGAAGCAGACTATTCTGAGCAATATGTAGAGGTAGTCAAGCGCGGGGCAGTAGAAGCGACTGACGCAGTATCGTCTCGAGGTATTGTTTCAATGATCACCGCTATCGAGCGTTTGGCATATGCCTCAGTGCCGACACTTCCGCTAGAACTCGCATGTATTGAGATGCTCAATGTAGAGAAGTAATAAGATATAGAAAAAACGCCTTTCGGCGTTTTTTCTATTGCTAGCAGTGTGGGACGACGTCGGAACCTTGATATATTGACTTTTCAGCTATAAATGATATAATATATAGGAATTACAGAAATTGTATTTTTTGGT
Organism: Patescibacteria group bacterium; assembly: GCA_019750345.1. GTDB lineage: Bacteria > Patescibacteriota > Minisyncoccia > Phycocordibacterales > UBA9973 > UBA4124. Next base: position 2,110 of record JAIEON010000071.1, on the reverse strand, counting down.
AGTGGATATTCCCTATCAATATTCAGAAAATGGATTAGCAATGTTATTTAAAAAGAAAAACAAAGAGGTTACCCTCACTAACTCAACAGTAAAGATCTTTACTGTTGCACAACAAGTTTTAAAATTTATTTCAGGCCAAACACCGTTTGAAATACTTCATGGAACAGTTTCTCTGAGAGATCTAAACCGTACTGATGACTGTAAACGCGCAAACGCAGAACTGTTGGTCAAATTCTCAGAGAAGACAACTCTTAACATTGAAATCAACATGCTTTTTAAAAAAGAAGTTGGCGATTGGGTATTAGCAGATCCTGAAATAATGTTCTCTCACAGAGAAGATGGTGCGTCTGCTCTCATCGCAGAGAAAGATGGTTCTTACAGACCTTCCTGTGAGTATTCTGCTGAACATGTTGAAGAAATTCGAAAAATGATTTAAAAAATCTAAAGCACTTAAGCCTTATCAGAAATGATAAGGCTTTTTTATTTGCTAGCCGTATGGGACGACGTCGGAACTTTAACACGCTTATAGATACCCTAATTCCTTAAAAAGTTTTACTGAAGGAGGAACGATATCGTGCTCACTCAACTTATCTTTAGGCACCCATTCTATTCTCTCGATACCTTCCACTGCTTTGAGTTCTCCTGTTTGATATTCACAGCGAAAATTTACATAGAAAAAATGTTTGGTTATGCCGTCGTGATCTTCTTTTATCTCGTCACCTGACCCAACTTCTTCAAAGTGACTAGCAGTAATTCCTAGAGTATTCAAAATATAATCTTTAAGCGATTCAATATCATCTTTCGTGTCACTTTTTTCGCAACCAAAAATGTACCAAGTGTCTTCATACGGAAATGAGCCAACTGGTTTCTTGCGCATGAGAACTGCGTTATCTTTTTCAATAACTGCCATTAAAAGGGTTTTGACTGGAAGAATTGTATTCATGCATACATTATAGCAAATGAAAAAGAGCACTCAGAAAAAATCTGAATGCCCTTTTTCTTTGCTACCCGACAGGGACTCGAACCCCAATTATCTGGACCAAAACCAGGTGTCCTACCATTAGACGATCGGGTAATACCAGCATTTTATAACATAAAATTGGTTAAAACTCAACGAGGATTAATTTTTTGATGAAAATTATGGAATACCTATATCGTTACTTCTTCAAACAGTTCACCGGTACGTGTAATCTCGAAATTACCAATGCGTGCCCATGTTACTGTGATACGGATGAACATGATTTCACTTTCGCCGAGCTGGTCGATAGGGGGAGTAGGATTGTTCTTGGTTGCAAGGCTAACGAGCTCTGAGAACATCGCACCTTGGTCATGAGTGTCGGTAATAGTCTCTGCAGTACCTTCGATTTGGATAGTCTTTTTCTGTTTGTCCTCGTAGATCACAAATGCAATAGCAGGATTAGTTGAAAGGTTTTTGTACTTTCTACTACTGTTACGAGTCGTAAAATAGAGATCAAGGTTTTCATCACAAGAGAAATATACGACAGCAGACTCAGGCTTACCATCAGCTCCGACAGTACTTATCACGCCGAGGTTTTGCCCCAGATCTTTGATTGCAGTAATAATGCGTTCGGTTGAAGTATTCATAGGTGAAGTGTAGTCTTGTTTAGGAGTGTTGTCTATAGTTTCTTCAGCAACGTATCAGTAACTGAAATAGGTTTTGGAGTATAGTCATATGCTTTCAAAACCTTTTTGTTTGCATCAAGTATTTCATTGGCAATAGTCTCTACAGATTTCTTTGCAGTATTCATGTCTTCGAGTTTTGTATACGTAGTAAAGATGCCAAAATAAATGGGGTTCTTATTGGTATTGATCACCCCAGCGAGTGTATGATGAAAATTGATATAACCACTTTTTGCTGCAAGTGTATTGGTGTATTTTGCGCCAATGTCTCTACTGCGAAGCACTCCTTCATCAAGGATAGGGATAGTGAGGACATCTGTCGCATTAAAACCTTTTGATGTGAGAATGGTGTCGAGATGTTCTACAACACGAAGCGTGAGGTCACAGGTAGTATAGTTGCCGCGTAATCCTGATCCTGTTTCAAAGTATACAGTCGAGTCATCTACTTTATACGTATCTTTCATGTACT
>JAIEON010000108.1 GCA_019750345.1 Patescibacteria group bacterium | reverse complement strand
CCGTAAAATCAACATGAGTGAATATCACACAATCGTGCTCGATGAAGCAGACCGTATGTTGGATATGGGATTCATCAATGACATGCGCGAAATCCTTGGTGGTATGCCAAAAGAACGTCAGAGTCTTTTCTTCTCAGCAACATTCTCACCAGAAATCAAAGCATTGTGTAGTGATTTCTTGAATGATCCGGTAAACATCTCTATCAAGACTCGCGATACAGCAGCAAGTGTTGACCAAGACGTCGTTCGTGTTCCTCATCAAGGTCAAAAGGTAGACGTGCTTCACGATATCTTGAACAAGCCTGAAGTGAAGAAAGTATTGATCTTCCGTGAGACCAAGCGTCACACAGACGAGCTTGCTCGTGAGCTCAAAGGACGTGGGTTCGCAGTTTCTGCACTTCACGGAGATATGCGTTCTCGTGAACGTGCTCGTGCAGTGGAGTCTCTCGCGAATGGAACTATCCAGGCTGTGATCGCAACAGACGTTGCAGCTCGTGGTATCGATATTCCAGACGTGACTCATGTGATCAACTACGACACACCTTCAACGTATGACACCTATGTTCACCGTATCGGCCGAACAGGACGTGGTAACAAAAAGGGTGTAGCACTCACTTTCGTTCGTTAATTTCGAAACAATAAAAACCCTCTAGATATTGAATTTCTAGGGGTTTTTATATGGTACAATTTTAATTATGAAATCATCTTCGAAAGGTTTTACACTTATCGAACTTCTTGTAGTTATCGCAGTGATAGGTATTCTTGCAGCAGTTGTTTTAGCGTCACTTAATAGTGCCAGAGCAAAAGCACGTGACGCAAGACGTATAGCTGATTTTAATCAAATGAGAATTGCGCTCAATGCGTATTATGCGGATACCGGTTCTTATCCTGCAGCATCTCGGTGGGCAATTGATGGTAATGCTGGATGGACTACATTTCAAAGTAATCTATCTCCGTATATTTCACGGTTACCTGTTGACCCTGTAAACATAGGTGTTGGTCCATGGTCTAACGGGAGTTATCAATACGCATATTCTTCAAATGGTACAGTCTATGATCTTATCGCTCAGTTGGAGGTAACTACTTCGCAAATGTGTTCTACAAAAAATTGGAAATATCATCAAGGAGAAAGTCCTACTCCTCCTGAAGGTTCTTGGTGTGGTCCTTATAGTGCGAAAATGTACGCCGATCATTAGTGCTATACTTTGATTTATGAAATTGAAACAAAAAGGATTCACACTTATTGAGCTTCTCGTTGTTATGGCGATTATTGGTATTTTTTTGGCTGTGATACTTGTATCACTCAAGAATAGTCGGGCAAAAGGTCGGGATGCTCAACGAATCTCAGATTTGGGAAGAATTGGTATAGCGCTCGGTGCATACTATGCAGACAAGGGAACATATCCACAAATACGATGGGCAACGAGTGGGGTATCAAGTTATGACACAGGTAGTAATTGGGCAGCGTTGCAAAGTGCTCTGTCTCCTTACATGCGAGTGCTCCCAAAAGATCCTAGTGGAACAGGGAGTAGTGGTCCTTGGGCTGACGGCTCATATCATTACGCATATAGTTCTGATAGTTCGCGTGTTTATGATCTAGTCGCACAACTGGAGGTGACAACTTCTCAGATGTGTTCAGTAAAAGCTTGGAAGTATCACCGGGGAGAAGGTTCTACTCCTCCTGAAGGTTCTTGGTGTGGATCATTTAGTACTAAGTTGTACGCTGATCACTAAAGTTGAAAATAGGGGAGATTGTGGTATCTTTTAATGGCAATTATTTTTTTAGCCGTTATAGCTCAGTTGTAGCGTTTCCTGCAGGGAATACAAAAAGTAAAATATTAATTAAAATATGCCGTTATAGCTCAGTCGGTAGAGCATTTCCATGGTAAGGAAAAGGTCATCGGTTCGATTCCGATTAACGGCTCCAGAAAGTGTTCTCATTTATTGAGAACACTTTGATTTTTTCAGGATTTCATGTATAATCACGGCTCTTATATATAAGCAACTACTCATCACTATGGAAATCAGAAACATTGCAATTATCGCGCACGTGGACCACGGCAAGACTACATTAACAGACAAAATGTTGTCGTTTTGTGGCGAAACAATGGACGGGGGTTCTATGGACTCAAACCAGATCGAAAAAGAACGTGGTATCACCATCTACGCCAAAAACACTGCGGTAACGTACAACGGTACCAAGATTAATATCGTGGATACACCAGGTCACGCGGACTTTGGTTCTGAAGTAGAACGCGTACTTCGTAGTATTGACTCTGTGCTCCTGATTGTGGATGCGCAAGAAGGTCCAATGCCACAAACTCGTTTCGTATTGAAAAAATCTCTTGAACTCGGTCTTAAACCAATCGTAGTAATTAACAAAATCGACAAACCGGGATCAGACCTCGCGGGGACTCATGATGCAGTATTTGAACTCTTTATGGAGCTCGGTGCAAATGATGAACAGCTCGACTTCACTACTGTCTATGCAATCGGACGTGATGGTGTTGCAATGAAAAATCCTGATGATGAGAAGAAGGATCTTGGGCCACTTTTTGAAACTATTCTTGAAAAAGTTCCTGTTGCAGAAAACGATACAACAAAGCCGTTTCGTATGCAGGCCTTCAACCTTGCTTATGATAACTTCCTTGGACGTCTCGCTGTGGGACGTGTGTACGAAGGTGTAGCAAAAATGGGAGACAACGTATACATCCAAAGTACTGGTACAACTGCTCGCCAAGCAAAGATCACAAAACTTTTCACCTTCCATGGATTCACTCGTGAAGAAGTAACAGAAGCGCAAGCAGGTGATATTGTGATGATTGCGGGTATCCCAGACATCTTTATCGGAGAAACTATTAGTAGAGAAAAAGAAGTTGAACTTCTCCCTGCTATTACTATCGACGAGCCAACTATCGTGTTGGACTTCCTTGTTAACAACTCACCATTTGCTGGTAAAGAAGGGAAGTTCGTTACTTCTCGTCAGATCCGCGAACGTCTAGAACGCGAACTCGAAGTGAACGTTGGTTTGAAAGTTGATTTCTCACCAGACGAAAACCGTATCGCTGAAGGCTTTACTGTATTTGGTCGTGGAGAAATGCACATTGCTGTACTTCTTGAAACAATGCGTCGTGAAGGATATGAAATCCAAATCTCTCAGCCACAAGTTATCATCAAAGATGTTGATGGTGTGAAGAGTGAACCATTTGAAGAAGTAACTATCGATGCTCCAGTAGAACACCAAGGGGTGATTATTGAAAAGCTTGGTATGCGTGGATTCATCATGGCTGATATGAAGCTTGCTTCTACTACTGTACGTATGGTATTCACTGGACCTACTCGTGGTCTTCTCGGGTATCGTAACCAGTTCCTTGTGGACACAAAAGGTGAAGGTATCATGTCATCTCGTGTACTAGGATTCCAGAAATACGCAGGTGAAATCACCCGCCGCCAGGTTGGTTCTATGATCTCTATGGAGTCTGGTAAAGCACTCGCATTCGCGCTCTGGGGTCTTCAGGATCGCGGTACACTCTACATCGGTCCTCAGACTGAAGTATACGAAGGTATGGTTATCGGTAACACTT
>JAIEON010000042.1 GCA_019750345.1 Patescibacteria group bacterium | reverse complement strand
AGAACGTTACTGGTTCAAATGTTTTCTATTCAAAAACGGACAGCAATGTGGACGGCGTGTTGGCGTGCTCTACAAAGATGGTGATTGGTTTGGATGTCGTCATTGCTACGAACTTACCTACAAATCAAAGAACGTAAACAAGGGATATAAACACTATCCAATGTTTCGAGTGCTTGAGCTGAGGTTGGAGATAGATAAGCTCGAAGAGAAATCACATCGAAATACATACAACGGAAAGCCGACTAGAAAGCGAGTACGACTAGAAAAACTATATCGAGAGGCGATGCTTCAGCACCGTGCTTTTTATGAGACTGAAAAAGGTCTCAAAGTCAGTAAAAAAGGTCGAGAGTTCTAATCAAAAATGTTATTATGAGTAAGTTACACGAAAGCCTGAATAATGCTCCACAACCGCAACCTTCCACGGAGCAGGACCAGCTTTTGTGTGAGGGTCCGAAGCACCTACTCTCGAAAGACACCCTTGATGCTTTGGAAGAACTCGGTGGTGTTCTTAGAAACATTCACAGGAGAATGGTATCTGAAGGATACGAAATTGTAGATGGAAACATCCGCAAGGTAGTACCGCAAAATGTAAATGTATATGAAAAAGCCTAGTATCAAAACTGAAAAAGATTTGATTGCCGAAATACTCTCTGGTAAATACCGTGATTGTCATTTGATATACAACAGAAAAAGTACAGACGAAGCCGACAACCAGAAGAACTCCATTTCATACCAAAAGATTGAGAACACTCGATTTGCACATCGAGAAAAACTTTCAATAGCTCAAATCACCATCAAAGGCTTTTCTGCTGACGGCATCATTTCCGAAAAGCACTCAGGGTTTACTGAGGACGATGACATAAGCATTACTGATGACGGCTTGGTCCAATACAGAATTGATAGACCAAAGTTCCAGAGAATGCTTCAGTTCGTCAGCCAAGGTTACTTCAAAGGCGTAGTATGTCTTTGTTGGGACCGTATCAGTAGAAATAAAGGCGATGACACTCTTATCCGAAAGCTTATGCGTAAGGGTGTAGATTTTCGTTTTGTATACGCTAAATACGAGAAGACGAGTTCAGGTGCTTTGCATATGGACATTGATGGAATGTTCTCTCAGCATCACTCACGTGTTACAAGCGAGAAAGTAACGCTCACTATTCGTAACTCACGAGAGAAAGGTATTTGTACTTACAGAGCACCAATCGGCTATCTCAATCAAGGGAAAATGGAAGATAAGCCACAAGACCCATTCCGTGCACCCATAATCAAACAGATGTACGAGTATTACGCTACAGGAGACTGGAGCTTGTCTGACATTGCTCGTTTTGCAAATGACCAAGGTTTTACCACCGTACCAATGAGGCGTAGAAGGACAAAAGAAGAGATGCTCGCTGAGGAAGACGAGTTTGAGGAAATTGAAAAGACTTCACGTCCTGTAAACGAAAATCATATCAGCAGGATACTTACTAATCGCTTTTATACAGGAAGGACCCTCAACTCAGAGGGTAAATACATTCAAAGTATCAGCCACGTAGCCATCGTAAGTGATGAGCTCTTTGATGACGTTCAAGCTGTACTCAAAAAGAAGAAAGTGAGTGTTCACTATACGGAGAAACTCGACCAGCCACTTCGAGGTGTTGTACGTTGTGCACATTGTGAACGTGTATACACACCATACATAAAGAAAGGTATTCAATACTACAACTCACGTTGCACGAAAGACTGTACAAATACTGACAAGAACCTGAGTTTTGAAAAGATTGATAAGAAAATCAGTGGACTTATTACAGGTCTACATTTTACCGATGACGAAATAGAGCAGATGGATGCTCGTGCAGGTACAGAGATTGCTTTGCTCGAAGAAAAGCGACATAAGACACTCGACCAAGTAGAAAGGAAGAAGAAAAAGATACGTGAGGACCTTGCGTACCTACGCTCAAATAAAATACCTCTCTTGAAAGCTGGAGTGTACACACCTGAGAGTTATGTTGCTGAAGAAACAAAACTTGATAGTGAGCTCTCTTTATTACAGAACGAAGAGCAAGCATCTGACATCGCAATGCACGAGACAATGAAAGAGGTTCAAAAACTTTCAGAACTAGTCAAAAACGTTGCTTTATATTACCAATTCGCAAAACCACACGAAAAAGAGCAGATTGTTCGTGTAATCTTTTCAGAACTTTCTATTGCTCAAGATGTGTTGCAATTCAAGGTCAAAAAAGGATTTGAAGCCTTTGAAAACCGTTTCCTTGCTATTTGTGACCCTACAGGGAGTCGAACCCTGCTTTAAAGCTTGAAAAGCTTTCGTCCTAACCGATAGACGATAGGGCCGTCGACAGGTCCACATCATGAACGATGGGGCTGTATGCCCTAAAATTGAAATATTTAGAGCACGAAGATTCTAACACTTTTTGTCAAAAAATCAAAAAATTGTTACTATACTCGGGTATTTCAAGGGAAGAGTGGCTGAGTGGAAGAAATATGAACTGCTTCATATTTTTTCTGGAGCAAAGCGAAAGTGGCGACCATCTCAGCCACGTCCGCAAAGCGGCTGACGTTTGAGTAGAGCGAAATATACGGAAGAGTGGCTGAGTGGTCGAAAGCACTGGTTTCGAAAACCAGCAGGGGCGAAAGCTTCTCAAGAGTTCAAATCTCTTCTCTTCCGCAGGAAGTTTAAAACGAAGTTTTAAAAGAGATTTGAAAAGGTTCTCCCATATTTTTGAACTTGTACTCAAGTGAGAAAATGGGAAACCTGTACTGATGGAGTAGTCATCAAATCTCTTCTCTTCCGCATGTGTTATCGGCGGTTAGCTGTTTTGGTAGGTATGTCGGAATACGTATTATTGCAATCCAGACAATAATAGAAAGTTACGGGCGGTTAGCTCAATTGGTAGAGCGCGTCATTGACGTTGACGATGTTACAGATTCGAGTTCTGTACCGCCCACAGACGACACAAACATCCCGCCTGCGCGGGATTTTGTGCGTCTGTGGGAGGCGTAGGTATATCGCGATTACCAAAGAGCGATACCGAGCTGGGGTCGAGAAATTCTGTTTGTGACGACAAACAGAATATTCGTGACCACATGTGGGTGTCGCTGCTATATCGACTTAATAAAGTCGATTGCGAGCCGAGCGATGAGTACATCGTGCCGGGAGGCTTAGGGGAAATTTTCGAGTGACGACGAGAAAATTATCCCTGAACACAATAACACCCGCCTGCGCGGGATTTTGTGCGTCTGTGGGAGCCGCAGCGAATAACTAGGTATAAGCAACCTTTTCATATCAAAAGTGAAAGGGTAATCGTGTTCCCACGGCTTATATTCTCGGAACTCTGCGGAGATCAAATTCAAAGCCTAACCCCTTTACAAAATACTAAAAATATGATAGAAAAAAGATAGGCCACATTCGTGGAATGTTCGTTTATAACCTATTTCCTATACGGGAACTATCCTTCCCAGGAGCTTTCATGCGACGTTTGTACCTCGCGTTCCTCTCACTAATATTCGTCAGCTCTGTGCTTAAGGCACAGACACGTCCACCAGTGAAAC
>JAIEON010000064.1 GCA_019750345.1 Patescibacteria group bacterium | reverse complement strand
ACTTTTGATTGCAGAAATAAAGTCATGACGGTGTATGCGAATAGCGGTTGTTGAGGACTCTGCAATATAGGAGAGTGCACCGTCATGTTGTGCAATAAATGATCCACTTTGTGCAAAGATTGCACCAGGTACAAAGTATCCAATGATGCGACTCATCTCGTCAGGAAAAGAAAATGACGCACGTACTAGACCTTTTGTTAAAAAGAACACCCATTGGCTTTCATCTTTTTTCCAGACAAGGTGTTGGTTTTTTGTGTACTCAACTTTTTCACCATTTTCAATAAAAAAATCTTCAAACTGCTGGGAGTACGGGAAGAAGGATGTCATATGTGGATAAGTATACTCAAAATAGGTATTTTTGTGAAATTTCTCACAATATAACTATATTCCAGAATACACTCTCTTTTTGTTTATAACTGTGATAAATCTTACAATTATGTATATCTGTATTTTCAGAGGAAATCGTTTAGTAGTTTTTATTTATAATCAAAAAAACCATGTTCAACACAAAATTTTTTACCAGTAAAAAAACATATCGTACAACACTCTCTTGTATTGGTGCTGTTGCGATGATCTTCGCAGTGACATTTGGTGCGCGATCCATTTTTGCAGCTCCGCCAACTGGTGTGTATGGATGGGTACTTGATTATTCGGAAGCTTCAATCGAAGGTGCGACAATACAGTTGCGCTGTGGGGACGGAGAGTGGGTAAACTTTGATTCTTCAGATGAAGGTGGTGACTTTAGTAGTGAGGCTGCTCCTTTAGGTGAAGCGCTTAATACTGCTGGTTGTGGCGATGGAGATACTATTACTATGCGTGCGGTCGCTGATGGGTATGTATCACATAGCGGTACTGAAGTTACTACGATCAATTTTTCTGATTATGCTGAAGTTATCACGATTCAAGCATGGGCAGATCAATTCTTTGCAACTCCTATCTACTATACCTTTCCGCTCGCAGAATCGAATACTCCTGCAGACGGATGGTACGGGGTAGTGCAAGACGATGACTCAGGTAACGTTATTGAGGGGGCGACATTATCGCTTCAGTGTAGCGGTCAATCAGGATCACAGTTACTTGCAACAACTAACGCAGAGGGGTACTTCCAAATTTCACAGTCAGGATTTATTTCTGCGATGAACTTTCTCGGCTGTTACTATAATAGTACTTTCGATGTAGATATAACCATTGCGGCAAATGGTTATGAAAATGTAAACCAGGGTGTTTATGAGATTTCATCAAATGACATGGGTGCACAGTTTGCCGAACCTTCAGAGTTAACTTTCTATATGTATGTTCCTGAAATAGATCCTGCAACATTTTTTAACGAAGGTGACGGAAGTGAAGAAAGTCCGTTTGTTATTACTACAAAAGAACAATGGAATGTGATTAGGGATTTCGAAGACAGTGCCGAAGGATTGTATTTCGTGCTTGTTGGAGATATTACATTTGACGAAGAATATGAAAACTTTGGTTTTTCTGGAAATTTAGACGGAGCAGGGTATGGTATTGAAAATTTGTCGACCTCACTATTTGCTACCATTTACAAAGGGACAGTAAAAAATCTCTCTATTCATAATGCTGATATTACGTATGTTGATCAAGAAAGAATCGGTGTGCTCGCTCGGGAATTAAATGAGGGCGCTTATATTGAATCAGTACAAGTGTCAGGGAGTATAGATGCTTCAGGAACATCATGTGCAGCAGTCGCTGGTCTTGTAGGATATATGCGTGATTCAACTATCTATCGATCAAGTGCTGCAGTTGCGGTTAGTGCACCAAGTACAAACTGTTATCATATTGGTGGTTTTGTAGGGAATGTGCAAGGTGGTTCTATAATCAGGGAATCATATGCAAGTGGTACTGTCTTAGGAGGAAGTGGTGTCGGAGGCTTTGCAGGTATTATTGTGGGTAGTGGAACTCGCGTCTCTGATTCATATGCAACAGGTGCGGTCACTGGTGCTGATGATGAAGTCGGTGGTTTTGTAGGATATCTTGGTGCCTCCCTGCTTCGAGTGCATGCTACTGGTTCAGTGGATACCCCAGGGTCGTATGTAGGAGGTTTGGTCGGAGGTGCATCAGAACAAGCATCGGTTACTAATTCGTTTACAACCGCACAAAGTATTTTGGGAGACGAAGAAGTTGGTGGTTTTATAGGGAGCTATGCTGACGGCAATGTTCGTAATAGTGCATGGGTCGTGGTTCCTGATACCTATGCAATTGGATTTGTATATGAATACACTCCATGTGCACTTAATTCATCAAAAGGATTGCTTGCAGGTTCCGGAGCGTGTGATCTTGGCCATGATTTCGACACTGTCTCTTTGCTTAAAAAAGATGGATACGACGATGGACTCGCTCCTGTCTATCTTGATGCAGAAGACTCATGGGATTTTGACACTGTCTGGAAATTTGATCCGGCAGTAAATGATAGTCTTCCTTCACTCCGATGGGGAATGGGAGATGATGATATCGAATACGTGATTACTGCAACAGCTAACACTGGCGGAACAATCAGTCCATCAGGAGAGGTGCGAGTACCAGAAGGAGAAAGTCAGACATTCACTATTACACCAAACAATGGGTACACAATTGCAAATGTAACAGTAGACGATGAAAATATGGGCGCTAGTAGTTCATACACCTTCAGTAATGTTCAAAGCGTTCACACCATAACTGCTTCATTCTCTAAAAAAGCAAATCGTGTAGTAGGAGGCGGTGGCGGAGGAAGATCATCGAGTACACAAACTACTACTCCAGTAGTAATGGTACCTGTAGTACCTACCCCTCAAACTCCTTCAGAAAAGTCTCAATGTCCTGCAACTCAAATGCTCACTCAGAACCTTAAGGCTGGGGCTCGCAACGGACGCAGTAATACATTTGCTAAGACAACGGTAACTGAAGTGGCGATACTGCAAGCTCATATGAACCGACTCGGATTTAAGGCAGGTGTTGAAGACGGCATTCTCGGTCCGATCACTGATGGTGCGATCAAGCGTATGCAAATCTATCTCGGAACAAAGGCAGATGGTCTTGTGGGACCACTGACTCGCGCTTTGATTAATAATTCTTGCGGAGAAGCAGGGTTATAGTCGTAAAAATAAAAAACCCTTCTGTACTAGTCAGAAGGGTTTTTTGATTTAATTCAAAACGTTCTTTTTTCGAGCTTTCTTTTTTGTAGCAGTATTGGACTTGTTGCGATTGATCAAATGGTGCGCCACTACATCAACATGGGGATCAATCGAGAGTACAAGTGTAGTGCTGGTATTTTTTGTAGTAAATCGATATTCGAGAAACGTGAAAATCATGGTTGTGTTTCTACTATTTACTTCTACGATAGCATTCTCTTGGACTACAGCTTTGTAGTCTGGGTGCGCATCAAAAAGTTTTTTGACTGCAGTCTGGAGTTTTTCTGGTGTGTTATGAGTATCGTCTTGTTCAAAGACTAGCAAGTCATTACCAGTGGTAACTCTGTATCCAGAAGGATTTTTCCACGAAATTAATTTTTTAAGTACCATAAAGAGTATG
>JAIEON010000107.1 GCA_019750345.1 Patescibacteria group bacterium | reverse complement strand
ACTTCAACAATGTCTCCATCTCCACGGAGACCGAGAGTAATCATTCGCTCTTCTGTTTTATTCCGACGAGCATCCACAACAACATCTACATAGTGTGCATTGTCACGCTCTGTTATGACACGACCAGGGAGAGTAACTACTCCATTTACTGAACCAGTAGTGATAGCCATATCAGCAGTCATACCAGGTAAAATATTTTCTGTAGCCACAAGAAGCGCTTTAACTTTGTAATTCACAATATTATCAGTCACTGTTGCTGCAGGATCCACAGAAGATACTGTTCCGCGATAGGTAGTACCAGAAAGCGCATCAAAGGTAACGGAAACATTTTGCCCCACCATCAATTGCCCTACATAACTTTCATTAACATTTGCTTCCAAATAGAGATTTGATACATCTTGAAGAATGATTGCTGTTTCTGCAGGTTGTGGTACTGCACCTACTTTAATATTTACTTGAGTGATTGTTCCATCTGCAGGGGCACGAAGAATTGTTTTTTCCAGAGCTGCATTCGCACTTTCAAGAGAGGCTTGTGCTATCACGATATCTGCGAGAGCAGCATCAACATCTGCTTGACGAGCAGTTGCTCGCTTAAGAGCAAGTTCTGCTTCTCGTTGAGCGATCGCAGCATCACGAGCTTGTACTGCAGAAAGGTATGCATTCAAGTTCGATGAGTAGTTCACTCCATCCTTATTAGGAATTGAAACAGTCCAACGCTGACTTGCAGAATATTCAGTTTTATCCAGAGGGAACGAAATCTGAAGCCCAAGCGTACCAAATCGTTTTGAAAACTCACTCACTTCCGCTTCACCTTTTTCTATTCCATTAAAACTGACTTCGGACTTAGCACTATTTTTAAAACCAATACGGTATTCACCTTCATTTACCCCATTAAATACACTGGTTATAATAGGTTGATTAATTGAGCTATCCTGACTTTCAGCAATAAGTCCGTCAGAGAAAAGTTTTCTTCGAGCCTGAGTCACGAGCCCTTCTTGAACTTTTTTTGTCGTATCAAGGTTAACTTGAGCGAGTGCAATTTCTTCGTTTGAATTACCATCGAGAACTTTTTTGTATCGAGCCTGAGCTGCGAGATACGCTCCGCGAGCAGACGTATAAGATGCGCGTTCTGTACTACTCTTCATGGTTGCAAGTATCTGACCTTTTTTTACTTCATCCCCTACCCGAACTTTTACACTATCTATAACTTTGTTACTTTCAAATGAAAGTGCGAGATCAGTTGAGCTGACTACGGTCCCACTCGCATTTACTGTGCGTACCACATCAACACGCTTTGCTGTCTCGAGTGTATTTTCACTAGTATCTTTCCCCATACTCAATAGACCAAACACTACAACTGCAGTAACAGTAACTATCCCTATTTTGGTTCGAGTACTACGAACTTTCCACCAGGAGAGTGTATTTGTTTTAATTGTTTTTATAGATGCCATATTATTTGATCGCAAGAAGCGTTACAGTAAAGGTAAGTGTCGCGTTCGGCGGAATCACACCACCGGCACCTTGTGATCCGTAGGCAAGTTCTGCGGGAATAACTAATGTACGCTCTTCCCCAACTTTCATACCGAGAACACCTTGATCCCACCCCTTAATAACCTGACCGACACCGAGAGTGAATTCAAATGGTGTATTGTCGCGCTTACTGGTCGAATCAAATACAGTGCCGTCGTCGAGCATACCTGTATAGAGCATACTTGCCACTTTACCGTTTGTAATTGCCTCACCTGTTCCCTGTTTTGTTGTTTCTATAGTCATACCGTTTTTTATAGTTATGTTATTTTTAATAGTAGCTGATGGTTTTGTGATTTCTGGTGCTGAAGTGACTGTATCTGGAATTTCTACCGAACTATAAGACTCTACTGCAGGATTTTCTTGTACTATAGCTTCTGGTTTTTCACGGAGTAACACTACTCCCCCTATAATAACCGCTGCAAGAGCGATAGTAATTGCGATATATTTCATAGACCTCTAGTATAGCACTATCTAGACAGCGCCGAGAATATTATTTTGAACAAAAGCGTTCTTATTTTTTGAACAATGAAGACAGGTATTTTTGTACAGAACCAAAAAACCTCCCCGTTGGTGAAGCGATTTTATTTGGATGTCTCATAGAACATTTCTCTGGACATGTTTTTTTACCTGAAATAGATTTTTGTGTATCTACACACGCTTCACATAAAATAAAATGTCTTCCGCACCATGCATGATCACAGTTTATAAAGTGTTCACTTTCTTTTTCACAAGATTCACAGCGACCAATAATCTTATGATTAGCATCGTCAGTATAAAAGCCCATCGCAACACGATTGTCGAACACATAGAGTTTGCCTTCAAAGTCTTCATTTGGATAGAGCTCCATATAACTTACAATACCTCCGTCGAGCTGATACACATCAGTGAACCCTTGAGAGATCAAATACCCACTAGCTTTTTCACACCGTACACCACCAGTACAAACAGTGAGCACTGTCTCATTTTTTAAGTGTTTTAATGCTTTTGTTATTTTGGGTAGATCACGGAAATTTTCCATATCAGGCAATATTGATCCTGCAAAGTGCCCCACATCATGTTCATACACATTGCGCATATCCACAATAAAAAACTTTTTGTCTTCCGCAAACCATTGGTGCAACATTTCTGGAGTACAGCGCTTGCCTGTCACAGTATTCGGATCAATATCACACACACCTAAATGAGCGCTCACGATTTCGCTTCGTGTTTTTACAGAAAGTTTTCGAAAACTTTTCCCATCTCCAATACTTCGTTTGAAATGAATATTCAAAAAACGTTCATCGCGCTCGAGTTCTGTGATGAAGTGTTCAGTGTCTAGAGTTTCTCCTTCAAGCGTAATGTTAACCCCTTCAGTTGCAACAATCAGTCGCCCTTTGAGATTGTATTGTTCACAGAGCGCGCGGAGCCAATCCCGGACAGTATCAGGATCTGCAAGGTGTACATATTTATAAAAAAGAAGGATTTGATAATTATTTGCCATGTTGGGGCAGAGTCAGAATGACCTCATAACTATACTTCTCGACGAGGGGTATATGCAAATTTTACGAGAGAAACTAAGGCTTATTTCAGATAAGCGGAAAGAGTTGAACCTTGCCTAAATACACCCAAAAACTTGCCGTAATTCGCCGTATTTTAGCCCGTGTGCGATCGTCACGCGCGATTCGACACTTTGCCCACCTTCACCTTTTCAACGCCCCGTTTGGCCAATTTCGGTAAATGCTTTTCAAGCTCAATTTCGATCACATTCCTACACAATGCTTCCAAATAATCGAGCCGATTTTGGATCTGCTCATCGGAACTAAGATCGTCGTTAAGCAATTTTCGGTATTCTTTAATTTCTATCATTTTCCATATACTCAAAAACCGCTTTCGCAAGTTCATCCATATGAAAATATTTTCTTGGGTTAAGTTGCTTTGAAAGTGTGAAAACC
>JAIEON010000110.1 GCA_019750345.1 Patescibacteria group bacterium | reverse complement strand
AAATCCCGTGGTACCATAATGCCCATGTCAATGACTAATGTTGAATTACAACCAAACAACCATGAGAACGCACTCAGTCTTATCAGACGCTTTTCTCGCAAGATGATCGAGAGTGGAGTTATCCCAAAAGTTAAGGGAGGACGATACGCAACACGACCTTTGTCTAAACTTGGACAAAAGAATCTTGCAATCAAAAAGATTGCTCGTCGCGTAGAAGTAGAACACTTGAAGAAACTCGGGAAGATGTAATTATAAAAAAATAGTATGGTAGAAGAATATTCCAACCTCACTATTTCCGGAAAAGGCACGTTACCAAACGTGCCTTTTCTGGGCGTCAAAGAAGCGATCCTCGGCAAAAAGTATGAACTCTCAATTCGTTTTGTTGACCCCGCTACTGCGCAACAGCTCAATATCACTCATCGTCAGAAAGACTACGTACCTAACACACTCTCTTTTAGTTATAGTAAAACGAGTGGAGAAATTGTCATGTCTCGTGCGGCAATTCGTAAAGAATACAAAAAATTTGGTATGACTCACACCAACTATCTGATCTTTTTACTCATCCACAGTAGCCTACATTTGTTAGGAATGGATCATGGGAGTACAATGGAGAACAAGGAGCAGTTTTTCCTCAAGAAATTCGCACCAACTAATTAATGAAACAATCACTTTCAGTCGGCATTGATATAGGTTCGAGTATGACGCGCGTCGTCGTAACTGAAAGTGTGGCGCCTGATGGAGGTCACCCACGAGTACTCGCACTCGGTACTGCTGAAACTCGCGGAGTACGACATGGCTATGTGATCAACCGTGAAGATGCTACTAGTTCCCTCTTGCAAGCAATCCGCGAAGCAGAACGTGAACTCGGTACTCGTATCAAGAGCGCAGCTATCGCTATCAGTGGTATAGGGCTTGAGAGCGCATACTCTACAGGAAACGCTATTGCCAGTCGCGCAGACGGCATCATCAGCAAGCTCGACATCGAAAAAGCGATTCAAGATGCCGAGAATCAAATCGACCTCAAAAACAAAGCCATCCTTCACGCCTTCCCTGTCTTATTCAAAGTCGACGGTAAAGAACTCCCTACTCGACCAGATGGCATGCAAGGACTCAAGCTAGAAGTCAAAACATTATTTATCACCTGCTTCCGACAACACCTCGATGACGTATTAAATGTAGTAGCTGATGCTGGAGTAAAGGTAACCAGCTTCACAGCCACTCCTATTGCTACACAAAAACTTCTCCTCACTGACCTTCAACGAAACTTCGGTTGTGCACTTATCGACATTGGCGCTGAAACTGTCTCAGTCTCTGTATACGAAAACAATACACTCACTACATTGCACGTCTTTGGAATCGGATCACTCGACATCACCAAAGACATCGCGCTCGGGCTCCGTATCACCCCCGAAGAAGCAGAGAGTATTAAGCTCGGTACAGTGAGCTTTCAAAGTGTTCCCAAGAAGAAACTTGATGAAATCGTCGAGGCTCGCCTTTCTGATATTTTTGAACTTGTTGATAAGTTTTTCAAAAAAATTGGCCGAAGCGGATTACTTCCTGCTGGTGCAATCATTATTGGTGGAGGATCTCTCGGCACTATGATCGAACCAGTTGCCAAAACGATGCTCAAGATTCCTGTGCGCATGGGGCATGTCGATTTACCAAGTACCAAGACTCCTATCAAAGACCCTCGATACCTTCTCGCCTACGCGATTGCAACCAATAATTCTGAACCAACCAACGGAAAGCGCAGATCAACGACCAGTAGCACTGACAACGAAGGATTCATTGCTGTCATTAGAGATTTCTTTAAGCAATTAATGCCATAACTAAAAAAACTTAGGAGCTAAGCTCCTAAGTTTTTTTAGTTAATAATATTTCTTTAATATAAATCCTCTAAAATTAAATTGGGAATCACAATCTTAATTTGTCAATCGTTATTGCCCTTTTGGCCAGTTCTGCTACTATTGTCGGTATAGTAATAAAACCCCGTGGAAAGGGAAAAGAGAGGAGAAATATGGCAAAAATAACTACAGATATTGAAACGGCTGCCCGTATCAAAGTAATCGGTATCGGCGGATCAGGCGGAAACGCTATTAATCACATGATCAGTAACAAAGTTCGCAGTGTTGAATTCATCGCAATGAATACTGACGTACAAGATTTACACAAATCTTTGGCTGACAAAAAAATTCACCTTGGTAAAAATCTTACCAAGGGTCTTGGTGCTGGTGGTAACCCTGATATGGGTATGCGTGCCGCAGAAGAAACTATGGCTGAGATTCAAGACGCTATCAAAGGTGCTGACATGGTCTTCATCGCATGTGGAATGGGTGGTGGTACAGGAACTGGTGCTGCTCCAATCGTTGCTCGTGCTGCAAAAGAAGCGGGTATTCTCACTGTTGGTGTCGTAACAAAGCCATTCTTCTTTGAAGGTAACCAACGTATGCGACTTGCAGAAGGTGGTATCGCTGAACTCGAAAAAGAAGTTGATGCTATTATCATCATCCCCAACGATCGCCTCCTTGCAATCGCTGGAAAAGATACAACATTCAAAGATGCATTCGCGAAATGTGACGAAGTACTCCTCCAGGCTGTAGAAGGTATTTCAGAACTGATCGCAAGCCCTGGTATCATCAACGTGGACTTTGCCGACATGAAAAGCGTACTTACTGATGCAGGAACAGCACTCATGGGTGTTGGGTTTGCTAACGGAGACGGACGTGCTGAAAAAGCCGCAATCCAAGCTATTAACTCTCCTCTTCTCGATATCTCTATCAATGGAGCACGTGGCGTACTCTTCGCCATCTCTTCAAATGACGACCTCACTATGGCTGAATTCCAAGACGCCGCAAAAGTTATTACCGAAAGTATCGACAAAGATGCTCGTGTTATCATCGGTACCATTCTTGATGATCGTATGAAAAAAGGTGAAATGAAAATCACCGTTATCGCTACGGGATTCCCTAACGAGCTCAACAAAAAAAGTAACTTGTTTGGACAAAGTGCCAACCAAATCTTTTCTGCTCGTGGACAAAACGAATCTGCTGGTGTTGCACCACAAATTGCCGCACAACCAGTTCGTGAAGTCGTACAACCTCTCGTTCAAAAACCAGAGATACGTACTGACGAACCACAACTACTAGAAACTGATACTACAGACGAAGAAGATTGGGGTGCTATCCCAGCCTTTCTCCGAAGAAATAAGAAATAATTTCCCTCAAAACCCTCTAGATCCTATCTGGAGGGTTTTTTGCTTGTCTGCCTTCGGAGGGTTATACTAAGCATATGATTTATGATTTGGTAATTATTGGAGGAGGCCCCGCGGGAGCTGCCGCTGCAGTCTATGCTGCACGCAAACGTCTTAAGACATTAATGATAACAGAAGAAGTCGGTGGACAGTCAAGTGTGTCCGAAACTATCTACAACTGGATTGGTACACCAGAGATTAGT
>JAIEON010000088.1 GCA_019750345.1 Patescibacteria group bacterium | reverse complement strand
AGGATTAATAGAACCATAAGACAAGATAACGGCGTCTAACGTTTTATCGAATTCATTCAATAAAATATTATACTTACTTTCTTCGTTTTCCGGTTTACTTTTATCAGAAGTATTTGAGCAAGAAAACAATAAAAGACAACAAATCAGAGAGAGGATTATTTTTTTCATTTTTATGTAGTTTTAAAGGTTATCGGAGAACCCCTTCTTGAGGTTGAGAATCTCTGAAAACCCTTAAAACGTTGTAATGAACCTTATATATAATAGCACATATTTATGTAAAAGTCAATGTTGTTACCCTTGTGCAAAGTCGAACTTTGAACACTTTTCCACATGGTACCTTGCACAACACAGTACCGTGTGTAATACTGTACTTATATGAATAAAGATGTAAAAGAAGATGTTGCATTGGCGCACGCGCAAATGCGTAAAGGAGTGCTTGAGTTCTGCACACTGTTGATTATCGAAAAAGATACAGCATACGTTTCAGATATTCTTAAAGAATTAAAATTAGCAGATTTGATCGTTGTCGAAGGAACACTTTATCCCCTCCTCTCTCGACTGAAGACTGAAGGATTACTCGAATACACCTGGCAAGAATCCCCCTCAGGTCCACCGCGGAAATATTACTCCCTCACTCCCCACGGAACAAAGCAACTTGCTCAATTAAAAACCATCTGGAAAACTCTTACTACTTCTGTTAATTCTCTTATTACAAAATCTGCATAACTTATATGAAAAAAACAACAACAATTTCACTTGCTCGAACGTTATTCCATATCGAAGAAGATGCGTATGCACTACTCGATACGTATCTTATATCAGTGAAGTCACACTTCGCTGATCATGATGATAAAGAAGAAATTCTTTCAGATATTGAAGCCCGAATCGCAGAAAGATTCACTGAGGCGCGCGATAGTATTATTGATAGCACTGCGGTACAAGCAGTAATTGATGCTATGGGGACTATCGGGCAATTTGATGCTACGGATACAGTAGAACCAGTAACTGCAACACATACCACTCTACATAAGCGTCTTTATCGAGATGCAGATTCACGAGTCGTTGCTGGTGTTGCAGCGGGACTTGCGCACTATTTTGGAATTGATCGTACTATTGTTCGTATTATTTTTATCGGATTAGTATTTCTCAGTGGCTTCGGAATTATTACTTACATTGTGTTATGGATGGTGACCCCGCTCGCTAAAACTAATGCACAAAAATTAGAAATGGCAGGTGTACCAGTAACACTTAAAGCCATGAGTGAGATAGTGCGTGAACGCTTCGAAGAAATTGATGGAGACCGTATTGCAAAGAGTACAAAAGACTTCGCAGCAGGATTCAGTGCTGACGTTGAGCGTGGGTCTAAAACATTTTTTGCTACTGTTGGTCCTCTGGTGAAAGTGATTGTCGGAGTATTTGTTGTATTTTTTGCACTCTGTGCAACTGCGGGAGTTACTATACTGACTGCACTAGGACTGTTTGGTTTACCAGCGCGATTCTTTGGGGTGAGTGCTACCAGTGTGCTTCATGGTCTACAGTATAGCGGTGCAGTAGTTGCGCTCTATCTGGCGATTGTACTTCCCATTATTGTAGTACTTCTATGGGGTATTAGTCTCCTTCGTAAAAAAAGTATCTTGAACCGTATTAATGTCTTGGTATTTGGCTCACTATGGTTTCTTGCGGTAGTGGTTTCAGGTGTTATGGTCTCACGTCTTGCCTATAAGGTGAGTGAGCAGATGAAGCAAGATCCTATGATCATCACTCAAACAATTTCTCAAACGCTGAGCCCTTTTGTCGCAGTCGATGTAGCTGATGGAAAAAATGTCACCATTGTTATGGGGCAAGAATATAAAATTGAATATGAAGGAACACAATCAGCAATACAGGATACTGCAGCTACAGTACAAGACGGTATTCTTTCAATAAGAGGAAAAGATACTTCTTTTACTCGTTGTATGTTTTGCGATAATCAGCCACTCCATATGACAGTAACACTTCCATTATTGAGCGCACTCATCGCGACAGATAATGCTCGAATATATGGTGATGTACAAACTCAGTCTCTTAAGGTCACACAAAGTGATTCGAGCCAAATCTCACTGACAGGCTCATCAGGTTCATTGGACTTGAATATCAAAGATTCATCAGCATTTGATGGTCAAGAACTTATGCTTCAAAGTGCTCGAGTAGTCGCGCGAGACGGAAGTACTGTATCACTTGATGTAAAAGGTATTTTGGTAGCGGAGGCCTATGATGGAAGTAGTATTGAGTACACAGGAACCTCACAAGCAAAAATCATCAAAAAAGATGGTAGTCGTGTCGAAGCTATCGAATCAGAAGAAACCGTATTATAATTATAGAAGGCCATCTCGAGCCGGACATTTACAAGTTATTTTCTAAAACGCTTATGTTACGATGGAGTATCACTTTCCTTATTATCGCACTAGTTGCTGCCCTCTTGGGATTTAGTAGTATCGCTGGTGCGGCTATCGGTATTGCTAAAGTCCTGTTCTTTGTGTTCATTGTATTATTCCTTATCACTCTCATCGCAGGAACTCTTTTTGTGAAAAAGGTAAAGAATGTAATCAACGACACTTTCACCCCGAACGAATAATTGTATAACCCACTCTCAATACTAAAAAACACTAGTCTAAACTAGTGTTTTTTAGTATTTACGCATTACTCCTCGAACAATAGCTACAATTTCGAGACTTTCTACGGGGTAGATGTTTTTAAAATTTTTGTTGGCTGGTTCGAGCCATACCTTGTCCCCGCTCTTCTTAAAATATTTCATAGTGAATTCGCCATCGACTTGAGCGATTACGATGTCACCATCTTTGGCTTGTTGTGTTCTCTCGGCAACCACCATATCCCCGTCTGCGATATGTGCATCAATCATAGAGTCTCCATCTACTTCGAGTAGGTAGGTTTTGTCACGCTTGCGGACAAGATAGTCTTCGATGTTCATGGTGTCGCTCAGTGTGTCTCCTGGTGCAGGAAATCCAGCTTTGACTAGACCTACCATTGGGAGATCGTCAAAAGATGCTGTCGGTATTAAATGTCCCAGTGTGTCTTTTGCGACAATGCCTGCTGCGATAAGTTTTGTCACTACGCGATATACAGCGTTTTTAGATTTAAAACCAAAAAGCTCCATCATTTCTGTATATGAAGGCATACGCTTTTTAGAATGATAGAACTGTATTAGTTTGGCTTTGTAGTCGGTTTCCATATTAGTTGCCTAGTACACGAGACAAAAATCCTTTACGAGTTTTGTTTTGTGACTGCATACGTTCTATTGTATATCGACTTGAGTACGTTG
>JAIEON010000085.1 GCA_019750345.1 Patescibacteria group bacterium | reverse complement strand
TCGGGTTGATCGCAACCTTAAATCCGTTTTCAATCGTTGCTGCTGCGATTGATGTACCTTCTTTGTCAGTAAAATAAATATTTCCTCGATCAAATACTGATCCTGTAGGAGTAACGTATTGTCGCTCTGCGCGTTCGCGGTATTCTTCACCATCGACGATTTGTAATCCGAATAGACGAATAACAATAACCACACCGATAATACCAATGAGGATTGTTAAAAAACGTATGCGACTGTGTTGTATATTAGTTTCCGACATTCCACGCAAAAGCACGCTTTGGCGTAGCGAATGATACCATAGTTGCCGGTACCATGCCGATAGTAGCAGCGTAATTTTCAGTCAATTCTTTTTGAGTATTTAAATACGCGAGCTCTTGCTTACTCATACTTGAGATAAGTGTTTTGATATCGCTTTGAGTTCCCTGTTGCTTGACGATAGAAAAAGTAATTGACCCCACAAAATACATATAACTTACAAATAATACCCCTGTACCAATCCATGCGTATGTTCCGATCGTGCGAAGTGCCTTGTTAAATTCCTGCATTGGTACCGCGTCTATTGTGTTTTGTATTGTTTGAATCATTATGGTAATTAATTACTCTGCTATTTTTTCGATGACACGAAGTTTTGCACTGCGTGCTCGGGGGTTTTCTTGTAATGCCTCCTCTGTTGGAGGAATAGGTTTTTTGGTGATAACGCGTTTATGTTCTAGTTCTGTAGATGCCATCCATTGTTTTACTACTCGATCTTCCAGACTGTGGAAGGTAATCACTGCAATGCGACCACCAGGAGCCAAGCGTTTCCACCAGTTGTCCAAGGCTTCCTTTACGACAGCGAGTTCGTCGTTGACTGCGATACGCAATGCTTGGAAGGTTTTGGTTGCGGGGTGAATACGTTTACCTCCATGGTTTGGTTTGTATCGTTGAGGAATCACGGCCTCAATGATACTGGCAAGCTCTAGAGATGTTTTGATGGGAGAGATTTTGCGTGCAGCGACAATTGCTTTTGCTACGATTCTCGCCTTCGTGTCTTCACCATATCCGTATACGATATCTGCGATCGAACTCTCGGCCCAAGTATTTACAATATCGTATGCAGTAAACCCTGTATGACTACCCTCTTTGGAGAATGTCATAGCAAGTGGTGTATCACTATTGAATGAAAACCCTCGCTCATCAGCCAAAAGCTGAAACGTACTAGTTCCCAAATCGAGCAATACTTTGTTGACTGTATCAATACCAACTGCTTCAAGGATCTTGTCCGCGTCTTTGAAGTTGGAATGTACGAAGTGCACATTTTTCCTGTCAGAGAATCGAGCGTGAAATCTTTTTTCAGCAGACTCATCGAGATCAGTACAGATAAGAGTAATCGTTGGATTGGTTTCGAGCAGTAAAGCACTATGTCCTCCTCCGCCGAATGTTCCATCAACAACACTATCGTTGTCTTGGATGTCGAGAAGTTCTATGGATGGTTCTAAAAGAACGGGTATGTGGGTTACGGTTTCTGTGTTCATAACTATAAGACTCCAATCGTTCCTAGACGTTCAGCGAGAGAGTCAGCATTTGCTTCGACATCTTTTTGATACGCCTTCCAGGTAGTGTCATCCCAGAGTTCGACTCTCGTATGCACACCAACGACTGCGACTTTTCCTTTGAGACCAGCACGGTCTTTGAGAAAGTCAGGGACCAAGATACGACCTTGTGCATCAACTGCAACTTCTACGGCACCACCCAAAAGGTATCGGTTGAAGCTACGAGTATCTGCCTGCAACATTGATGAATTAGCGAGTTTTTCGGCAATCTTGTCCCATTCTTTTGTTGTGAAAACGAACAAACATTTATCAAGTCCTGGAGTTACAACTACAGTTTTTCCCATCGTCTTACGAAATTTGACGGGAAAAGACAGTCTGTTTTTGTCGTCTATGCTGTGTGTGTATTCTCCGATTAACATGATTATATTCTACCACTTCTTCCCACTTATTACCATTTTACTCCACTACCCTCCCTTTTAGCAAATGAATATATGGGGATAACCCACCAATTAAAAACACTAGGTTAAACCTAGTGTTTTTAATAATACTTAGAAGTCCGACTTCTAACTTACAGAAACGATTTCGTATTCCATATCTCCTTTTGGAGTTTCTACGGTCACCGTGTCGCCTTTCTTTTTACCAAAGAGCGCTCCACCAATTGGTGATTTGTACGAAATTTTACCGGCGAGCATGTCTGTTTCCTCACTCCCGACAATAGTAAATGTTCGAGTATTTGGTTCTCCGTCTTTCTTTACTGAGACAACACTCCCGATATCTACAATACCGTTTGTTTTTGGTTCTACAACAACAGCATGTTTGAGCACGTGTTCGATAGTCGCAATACGTTCAAGAAGCTGTCCTTGTGCTTCGCGAGCACTATGGTATTCAGCGTTTTCTGAAAGATCTCCAAGACTTTTGGCGTATTCAATCGTCAAAATAATCTCTTTGCGGCGAGGACCACTGAGCTCTTTGAGTTCTGCTTCAAGTTCTGCCTTATTCTCTTTTGTTATATATTCCTTCATGGTGACTGTGCAGTATACTCTAAGCCTTAGAGCTATACAAGTTAGTTATACTAGGCCTGTATTAAAACATTTCAGGGTGTTCAGCGAACCATTGTATGACAGGTTTCATCGCGTGGGTGGCACCACTAGATACAATAGGTCCGTTTTCCATAAGGACAGTGAATGCGTATTTTGGTTTCTCTAGTGGAAAAAATCCGATCGCCCAAGAGTTCACTCGAGTGTTATTTTTGATCTGTGCAGTACCAGTCTTTGCCGCAACAGTGACAGTAGAGTTTAATAATGACCCTCCTGTTCCTTCTGTCACCACAAGACGCATTGCGTCATGAATGACTTTGAATTGTGCATCGTTAAAAGGTAGTTCAGTACTTGCGACTGGTTTAGCATTCAGACTCTTATGAATAGTCGGAGTCACCAATGTACCACGCGAAGCAATACTCGCCACTGCACGGAGCATTTGAATCGGTGTGACCTGGAATCCATACTGACCAATAGAAGTGTTATAGGTGTCTCCTACGCGCCATGGATCACCTTTAAATTTTTTTGCTTTCCATTCAACACTCGGAATCGTACCAGTAAGTTCACCAGTAATATCTATCCCTGTTTTTTCTCCGATACCAAACATCCGTGAATATTTTTCGATGTTCGCAATACCGAGACCTTTTTGTTCCCCAAATCCTCCACCAATTTGATAAAAATA
>JAIEON010000034.1 GCA_019750345.1 Patescibacteria group bacterium | reverse complement strand
GGCGAATCTTCCAATATTTTTCTACTTCTGCTGCACTTTTTGCAACGTGTGTTTTGTATCCAAATTTCTTTACCGCAAGTTTAATCTTTTGTGCACGAGCGTCGAGCTCTGCCACATTGTCTCCAGTAACTTCGGCCATGAGAATAAGTTTTGGTACCCCACCTGTGAGTACTTGCAACATGTCAGGGGTAAATTGAATACCGAGCTTGATCGCCCCCCAGAATCCGAGCTGCTTAAAGAAATCAAACGCGAACTTGATCGCAAGCTTCATACTATAGTCATCATAACTTTCGAAACTTTCTGGTTCGAACTTCATGATTTCGTCCACCACTTCACCAAGACGGTTGATAGTTGGCATATACATCACCACCATACGCGAATATTTCGGCACAGGCACGAGACCAAGTTCAGCTTCAGTCATAATACCGAGTGTCCCCTGTGCACCAACAAAAAGTTGGTTCAAGTCAAAAATTCCTGTTTCTTTATTCCATACATTCCACAGGTAATATCCAGCTGAGTTTTTCGACACAGTAGGTCGTGCAGCTTGAATTACTTCATAGTTTTTATCAAGCAATTTGAAAAGTTGTTTATATACCAAACCTTCAAATGTTTTTTCTTTCATTTTGAGCTTAAGTGCAGCAGTATCAAGTGGTACTACTTCGTATTCGTTACCATCAGCGAACACCACTTTCTGCCGTCGTACATAGCGATCTACCTTTCCGTATTTAATAGTTTTCTCTCCCCCTGAGTTGTTGGCTACCATTCCTCCGATGGCGTTGATTTCTTTTGATGCAGTGTACGCAGGCATGATACGACGGCGCTTGAGTGTTTCTTTTTCGAAATCTCTATAGTACACGCCAGGCTGAGCAATACCTTTTTCATCATCCACACTCACTAATGTGTTCATATATTTAGTAAAGTCCATAATCAATGAATCATTCAATGGTCCGCCACTCATATCAGTCCCTGCACTACGCGCAGTCACCGACAATGTCGGGTCAGACTCTTTGTGCTCACTAACATAACGCACTATCGCTTGCACATCTGCACTATCTTTTGGAAAAACAATTGCCTCAGGATGCACAATAAACAAACTCGCATCACGAGCGTATTTCTCTAGTGTGACATCATCTGCATACACTTCGCCTTGGATTTTCTTTTGTAAATCTGAAACATTCAACATAGTTATTATTGAGGAATATTGTTAAACATTTTTAAATTCTTTGTCACCACTGCTTCCATTGCGAGCGATGCAAATCCACCATACTTGTATGGGGCGATATCATCGGGGTGTGCGGCGAGCCATTCGCGAACACTGGTTGTATACGCACGACGGATTTCTGTGTTCACATGAACAATTACTATCCCTGCTTGTATTGCGAGCGCAAAATCAGCATCATTACCAGAACCGCCATGAAGTACCATTGGTAGATGGAGCGTATCAGTAAGTGCTTGAATAGATTCAATATTTAATCGAGGCTTAGCTGCAGTTTTCAACATGCCGTGAAATGTACCCACTGCTGGAGCGAGCATATCAGCACCTGTTTCTTCCATAAACCGCTTGGCATCTACAGGACTCGTAATATTCACTACGCCTTCTGGTGCACTATCACGCATCATTGATCCTTCGCCAATATATCCAAGCTCTACTTCTACCAGAATATCCCGCCCAGTTTCTTTACTTACTTTTCGTGCGTATTCTACACATTGTTTTGCTACTACAACGTTTTCATCAAAGTCTAATTTTGCTCCATCATAAATAACCGCATCGAATCCTGCATCAATACAGGCTTTCACTGATGCGAAGCTATAGTGATGGTCGGCATTTAAGAAAATAGGAAGATTCCATGTCTCGCGAATAGTTTTCACGAGTGCCACTGCAGCGTGAGTGCCGATTGCTTCTTCTTCACCTTCTGAAAGCCCTACAATAACCGGTACACCGAGTGTACGAGCCGCTCGCGCGATTGCATACAATCCTTCAATGTTTGAGAAATTAAAATGACCAATAGCAACTTTTTTTTCTTGAGCTTCTTTTATATATTCTCGAAGGGTATTCATAGTGCCATTATATCACAAGATATTTTTTGGTCTGCTAGTCGTCTATTACGACATTACGCGGTATACTAAGCGTTATGCAACAACCAATAGATTTTCTTGCGATCGGAGATACTGTCACCGACGCATTCATAAAATTACGAGAAGACCAATCATGGATTGAGACAGATAATCCTGAGGGTGCACAAGAACTTGTTATGCGTTTTGGTGACAAACTCCCGTATGATGACGTGGATGTGGTAGCAGCAGTCGGTAACAGTGCCAATGCAGCTGTAGCAGCACACCGCCTCGGACTAACCGCAGCACTTGTTACAAATGTAGGAGGTGATGATTTTGGAAAAGAACAACTCCAAACACTCAAAGACCAAGGAGTAGATACACAATTCGTTCACACACATGAAGGAATGAAATCCAACTACCACTATGTATTACGTCGTGGTGCAGAGCGAACTATTTTGGTTAAACACACACTGTTTCCCTACTCATTACCAGAAATAGTACCCGCACCTCGTGCTATTTATTTGAGTTCACTCGCCGAAAACTCAGTTCCCTATCATCAAGAAATTGCTGAATACGTAAAAAAGAATCCTGAAACAAAACTAGTGTTTCAACCAGGAACATTCCAGATCTCACTTGGCTCAGAAACTCTGAAAGATATTTATGCCAATTCTTATTTATTTTTCTGTAACAAAGAAGAAGCACAGCGTATCTTAAAAAATACAACGAGCGACATCAAAGAACTCCTTACTGGTATTCGTACTCTAGGCCCGACAATAGTAGTAATCACCGATGGACCACACGGCGCATATGTTGACGATGGTACACACGTCTGGCACGGACCAATGTATCCAGATCCAAAAGCTCCGGTCGACCGTACTGGTGCTGGTGACTCGTTCTCAAGTACGTTCACTGCAGCACTACTCTTAGGTAAAACGATTCCAGAAGCATTACTCTGGGGACCAGTGAACTCAATGTCAGTAGTACAAGAAATTGGTGCACAACGAGGATTACTCTCACGCGTTGAACTCGAAGAGTATGTAGCCCACGCTCCGGCAGACTACCAAACAAAAGAGTTCTAATATAAAAAACCTCCAGATATTTTCTGGAGGTTTTTTATTGACTACTGAGACAATAATTAGGACCCATTGCGTGCGCGTCATATGTATTAATCTTA
>JAIEON010000012.1 GCA_019750345.1 Patescibacteria group bacterium | reverse complement strand
GAACCCTGGAAACGGTGCAAGAAGACGGTAACTTCGATCTTCGAAATCTGATTGGGTTGCTGCTACGTTGGTGGAGGCGATGTAGCCAGAGCTGCTATTAAATACCCCATCTGTTACTTTTTTTGAGCCACCATAGGTAATAGTCTCTCTAATAAAATATTTTGTACTCGGGTTGATACTATTGATTCTCAGATAGTATTCCCCTTCTTTTGTAAATTTTTCTAAATCTTCCTTTGTTTCAGATCCTTTAGTTACTCCGAATGAAGGAGTTTCAGCTGTAATAGCAGTTTTAGAATATTGAATTTTTATATCGTATGCAGTAAGACTAGGGTTTTTGACGGTATCGATTTTTCCTTTTATAAGAAGACTTGCACTGTTTGAGTCATAAGAAAAATCGAGAGTTCCTGGTGTTATTTCTGTAAGAGAAGTTTTTACTGTAACTGTTTGTGCTGTATAAAAAGGAGATTTTACTACTGAGGCACCTGTAATTGAAGGGCGCTCTACTACTCGTAAATAGTAGGTAGTGTTTGAACTTGCGGGTACCGTCCAGGTGACAGTACCTGTTGTGCTGACCGGTTTTGCAGGACCTGAGATTATATTCTTAATAGTCGTAGTATATTCACCGACGGGAAAAGGTGTGGTTTGTACAAACAGTTCAAAAGTACTCGTACTACCAGTAGCTCCATTGAGCGTTGCGGTGATAGTTGAGCTTGTTTTTGTTGCAGTAAGAGTGGTTGCTGCTGAAGCGTGTGTAGTAAA
Source organism: Patescibacteria group bacterium (assembly GCA_019750345.1). Classification (GTDB taxonomy): domain Bacteria; phylum Patescibacteriota; class Minisyncoccia; order Phycocordibacterales; family UBA9973; genus UBA4124. The sequence goes on along the minus strand of JAIEON010000012.1, from coordinate 2,279 downwards.
AAGTACTACTAGTAATAGCGCAAAGGATGCGATGTATTTCATGTACTCTAGTATAGCCTATTAGAGGAAATTAATCGTGAAATTTCTTGTGAGATTTTGTAAAGAATAAGTAACAGTGTTGATTGTAATTGCAAACAACGAGCTTATTGTTCTTCCTGGTGATGAGAGGTATATTTCATTTGGTGCTGAAGTGTTTGTTATATCAACGTCCCCTTCTTGTACTGAAAATACCAGACTTCTCGCAAGAGATGTTGCAACAGAGAAAAAGAATGGTTCTATTCGTAAAATAAGGCCCGGTTTTTGTGTTGTGAGTGTTGTACTTGATCCGTTGGCATAATCAATAAACCCTTCTTCTTTTTCGTAAATAACCATGGAAGGGGTACCTGGCGTTATAGATATCGTCGCACCACCTGTAAATGCTCCTCCTTGTGCGGAAACAGAAATATTTTCGATTGGATCAAGTACGTCATTTCTAAACACTAAGCTAGATTTACCATATCCAGAGAGAGATCCTAGTACAGAGTCGTTCCCTGACCAGGTATACGTTAGTTGTTTTGGGGCAACAGATGAGGCAATCGCTGCGATACGAATAAGACTATTAACTGATGCTAAAGCTTTACCTTTATAAAAAGGAGGTGTATAGGAATCTGTAGCTTCCCATAATAAATCAACACTCCCTGGTCGCAAGATTAATGTAGCGGTAACACCTTCAGCACCCGTAGTCGATACAGTAATAATTCCTGTTGTACCAGCCTTCGGTGCTGTGAGTGTGACGGTTTTGCGACCAACTCCGGAATCTATTACAACGTTATTGTATTTCCATGTGATGCTGGCTTGGTCGAGGTTTATGCCATAACTTTCGGCGGTTACAGTCACCTTTTGCAAGGGTTGTGGGTCGTTGGGTATGCTATTAAGACTAATATCAGGAGTTAACTGTGCGTGCGTCAACGATACTGTTACTATCGTAAAGAGTGCTGTGATAAAGAGAAACCGTTTCATAGTAGATAGTATAGCGCGAAGCGTGGGTTAAGACGACTGTCCTTTGCTTTCGTTGAATTCTTGTTTTGCTCGGCGAATAGAGATCACTTGAGAAGGGTCAGAAGTAATAATTTGATCCTCTGTATAAGAAGCAATAATTTTGATCGCGACATGCTTAAGTCCTGCAAAGAATATGCCTTCCCCTACGCCACTTTCTAGTAGGAGGTATTTTTCTTCATCAGTCAGGTTGAATGTTTTTTGTAACACATCCATAGTCGAAGCAGATTGTTTTAAGAGAATTTGAATTGAAGAGTTGGCAATAATAGGAACACCATAGGGACTTTTCATAAAGTCACCTACGTCTTGGGTGATAGTACAAAGACCTAGATAGTATTTACGGCCACGCTTTGCAATTGAATACAAAAACGATGCGGTGTCATCAGACTTCATCATCCACCATGCCTCGTCCACCACAAGGAGGCGTTTCTTGAGTTCTTTTCGAACAGCGTTCCAGATAAAGTGTGTGACAATATACATTGCTGCTGGTTTGAGGTCGTCTTCCATGTCGCGCACTGAAAACACTACAAACTTTTTGTTGATGTCTACATTGGTAGGCTGGTTGATAAATGTTGCCCATGAGCCATGGGTATATTTGGTTAGACGAGCCAAGATTGATTCAGTCCCCTCCATACCAGAAAGCACCATTTCAAAGTCAGAAAGTAGAGGTGGTTCAATATTTCGAAAATCTGATTCTGCTGAAATATCTTTTAAGGAATATGTTTCAGTAATTGCGCGGTCAATGATTGAGTCTTCTTCAGCACTCAATCCTCCAAGCATAATACGAAATAGTCCTACAAGATTGATGATATTTGAACGTAATACATCTCCAGCCGATTCGTCTTCACGAGGAATCGGTAGGTCAAAAGGGTTGATGTGGTGGTCTGATGAAAGAGATATGTTGAAGTAGCGCCCCCCTACTGCTTCAGCGAGGTATTCGTATTCTCGTTCTGGGTCGATCACAATAACGTCAGTATCAAACATCAGTGTTCGAATGATCTCAAGCTTGGTCGCATAACTTTTACCTGCACCAGACTTAGCAAAAATAATAGAGTTGTAGTTTTCGAGTGAAAATCTATCAAAAATAACCAATGACGAATTGTGACGATTTACCCCGTAGAGAATCCCCTCATCTCCTGTAAGGTCAAATGATACGAACGGAAACATGCTCGAGATAGGTTCAGAATTGAGTTTCTGTGTTACTTGGAGTTGATCAGTCCCTAGTGGTGTCACTGTCTTAAATC
>JAIEON010000005.1 GCA_019750345.1 Patescibacteria group bacterium | reverse complement strand
TTATAAATTTTTACAGTATCATTACTTACTCCATCAACATAATCAACAACAATCTTGAATGAGTGGACCTGGTCTCTCGGTATGGTCATGATGTAGCGCCAATCAAATTGATTTGTGTATCCTTGATACCAAACCTGAGTACCCCCACCAGCAGCAGTATCATCAAATTCAAGAACTCCTGTTCGAGCAGCATCTCCTCTATCAAGAACAACATGCATAGCATTTTTTCCTGCGTATTGTCCTAGTGCAAGAAAATCAAATGAAGCCTCAAAATGGTTCTGACGAGGACCAGTTGAAAGTCCTCCTGCGATTGCACTTGTTTCCCCTGCTTCATCTGTATTAGGAGTGTACAGACTATCTTTAGATGTCACCACTACATTATTAGATATTCTTAATACTTTCGTACCGAATTTTTCAAAACCATATGTATTCTCTACGATAGACTGGTCAGCAGTTTGACTAATAATAGACCACCCATTTTGCCCATTGAGTGACCCGAGTGTGAAATTCTCAAAGTTAGCCTCAACAGTACTTACTGCTTGTGCAGACAAAGGGGTACTTATAATAACAGTGAGTATACCCACAGCTATAAGGAGTGATGTTTTTTTGAAGATGTTTTTCATTGTTGTCTATATATGTAATAAAAGCACTTCTTTTGTGAGGTTACCGCGAGAAAGACTTGCTTATCAGTAATTATATCATGATTACTCTATACTCTCTAAACAAAAAACCTCCCTAGAGGAAGATTTTTGCAAGTGCCACCAGTCCGATACCAGCCCAGATAACATTCATCACTGCAGGCTCGTACGCGTTCTTTCTAAATGAAACAATTGCCACCCCTGCTGCTCCGGTGAAATTCAATAAAGGAATAATTGGGTGCTCAACACTCAGGAAACTAAACGTAGTAAGTACATAGGCTGTGATTACAGCGACTAGTCCGTACCACCCAACAATACTGGAAAAAATTTTCATGTCAGTAGTATACAGTACTTAATCAATCACTTCCAAGTCTCTGAAGACAATCTCGTAGTATGAAAGCACTCGTCGAGATTCGGGTTGAGTGAGTGTGAAGTCTGATCCTTGGTGTGCGATACGGTTGCGTACTTTGTGAGCTTCCCAGGCTATTTGCACAGAACCAAACTGATCTGGAGTGATCTGCTTAAGCTTGTCTCCTATTGTATCTCCATGAAAACCTTTGGTGTCGAGTACTTTGTCCATATAAATATCAGCTTCGATAATAGCCAGACGCCAATCACTTGGGTTCGGTGAGAGTAATCGTTCACGTATATGTCGCCATGTTTCGTTTTCTCGTGAGATTGCAGCGATTGTACCAATAGCGGTGGGACCACCTGTCGCAACTGGCGGCACTGGTTTAACAGTGACTGATCGAGATTTTTTATCAGCTTCTTGTTTGAGTTCATAGAGTCGTACCAATGAATACAAGATGACCGTAATAAATACTATGACAAGCAGCGCCAAGATCGTGTACATAATACCGAGCCAGTTAACGCCAAGGAGTTTTTCCATTACGGTATAAAAAGAATTGAAAATAGAATCGCTCTGTGTTGCGAAGGGTTGTTGTGGGAGTGATGGTTGCACAATAGTATTATCGTATATTTTCTACTGTCTTGCCAAGTGTAAAGAGTGTCGGTTCACTAAACTGTGCACCAATAAACTGAATACTGAAGGGCATTTCTTTTGAGTCCTTACCGGAAGGTACTGACAATGCAGGCAGATGTGCGATGTTCGCAGGTACTGTAAACAAGTCTGAGAGATACATGGCAAGTGGGTCTCCGCTCTTTTCACCAAACTTAAACGCTGTTGTTGGAGTAGTCGGTGTGATAATAGCGTCGTAGTCAGCAAGTACTGTTTCGAGCTCGCGACGAATTACACCGCGGAGTGCGACAGCTTTGTTGTAGTAGGCATCATAGTATCCATGTGAGAGTACATACGTACCGAGCAAAATTCGACGACGAACTTCCTTACCAAACAGTTGCCCCCGAGTTTGTGTATATACATCTGACAATGAACCCGATTCCGCGGAATCGTGTCGCGCACCGTCCACTGAAGCGCGACCCCCGAGCCGGTCACCGTAGCGAATACCGTCGAGTCGTGCAAGGTTTGATGATACTTCTGCTGGCATCAAAATATAATACACCGCGAGTGAATCTCCGAAGTGTGGAAGATCTACTTCGTCTACTGTGTACCCTTCAGCTTTAAATTTTTCAACCATCATTTCAAAGTTTGATTGCACTTCGACATCACATCCTCCGTTTGTAAAAAGCCCTTTTGGAATAGCTAATTTCTTTTTGAGAACTGTAGCTGATTCAGGTCGAGCGACAGAAGTACTATCGAATGCATCTTTGACTGCAATAGTGTTGTATATAATCTCTGCATCTTCGACAGTCTTTGCGAGTGGTCCGATCACATCAAGTGAACTTCCCATAGAAATCAACCCATGACGAGAGACACTTCCGTATGTTGGAGAAAGTCCTACTACTCCACAAAATGCAGCGGGCTGACGAATTGATCCCCCTGTGTCTGAACCGAGTGTTATCACAGCAACATCTGCAGGAAGTGCTGCAGCAGAGCCACCACTTGAGCCTCCTGGTACACGAGTCTCGTCCAATGGGTTCAATGTAGGTCCATAGGCTGAATTTTCAGTCGAAGAACCCATTGCACATTCGTCCATATTGGTGCGTCCAATAATAATAGCGCCCGCATTAATGAGTTGCTGTACCACAGTTGAGTTGTAACTCGCTGTATGATGCTCGAGCATTTTTGAACTTGAACCTGCGATATGACCGGCGAACATGATGTTGTCTTTGATCGCTACAGGAATACCGGTGAACATAGTTGCCTCTCCTGCTTTGAGCATTGCTTCAGCACGAGCAACTTGAACGTCGATATCAGAAAACACCTCGCGATAAATATTACGAGTGTCAGCACGTGCACGAGATTCATATTCTGCTACTAGAGTGGAGATCGTGATCTCACCTGAAAGAATTTTTTTGTGAAGTTCTGT
>JAIEON010000070.1 GCA_019750345.1 Patescibacteria group bacterium | reverse complement strand
AGTGTTAATGGGGAATACCGTATTACGTTTACTGTAAATCAAAAATACAAAGGAATTATCGGAGATACTGTAATTGTTAAAACACAAAGTAGTTCTGCGGCGTGTGGATATGATGCAGGGTACGATACATTCAAGACAGGATCAGTCTGGGTGATTTACGCCACAGGTAACGCTGTTGAAGGATATAGTACTAATAGTATTTCAGTGAATACTCAATATAATTCTGTTGCACTTGCAACTGCGGCAATGCTCACTGCTGGAGTAACAGCACCAAAAGATGATACTCCGACTATGTGTACGATGCAGTATGCACCAGTGTGTGGAAAGAAAGATACCGGTGTTCGTTGTGTTACTACACCGTGTCCTTCGTATGAAATAAAGACATATGGTAACTCATGTATGTTAAAAGGAGATAAGGCAGAATATCTTTATGAAGGAGAATGTAAGACAGAATCAACAACTGTCACTCCAAAACCTAGTCCTGCAGTTGGTGGTACTATGAGTACTGATACTACAGTATCAGGTAGTGCTGATGTTCAAATTGAAGCTGCTCCTATAGTCAAAGTGACACTATGGCAAAAGATTATGATCGGATTCAAAAACGCATTTTCTTTTTGGAAATAATTTCTCTTAATAAAAAAATCCTACCGATCTGGTAGGATTTTTTTATTGTTTGAGTAGAGCGACTTCTTCTGCATTCAATAGTTTACTATTACCAGCTTTCATTCCTTTTGAATGGAGATGTCCTATACGGATACGAATCAATGATTCTACGGTAAGGTGGCAGGCTGCACACATGCGGCGGATTTGATGTTTGCGACCTTCGTTCAATACAATAGTAAATGTGTATCGAGAAATACGCTTGGTTGTTGTAGGTTTTGTTTTGATCTTGTCGAGAAGAATTCCTGTAGACATTTTCTGGAGTGATTCATCAGTAACGTTTTCACGTACAGTGACTTTGTATTCTTTATCTACAGTAGAATGTTCTTTGGTGACAGCTTTTGTTAGTGTGCCGTCATTGGTCAAAAGGATTAGTCCTTCGGATTCTTTATCGAGACGTCCTACAGGGGAAAGATGAGCAAACTGCTTGTATTTGTCTTTGATATCTTTTGAGTCAGGAGTAGTTTTACTTGTTTCAAGTCCGCGAGGTTTGTAGAACAATACTGACTCTTTTGTTGCTTCAGAGATACCTTTGATGACAATAGTATCGATATCTACCTTAATCCCAAAACCAGGTTCCTTGATAACTTTGCCGTTCACCGACACAGAACCAGTAGTAATGAGCGCCTTGGCTTCACGACGAGAGGCGAGTCCTTGGTGCGCAATAGCTCGTTCTAATCGTTCGAGCCCTGGAGCAAGCGTGCTCACAAGCACTTTGCGAGTAGGTTTCTTTGCAGCGAATTTCTTTGCGAGTAATTTCATTGTGACTAGTATACATGAAAAATAGAATTGCGCCACTAATTATGCTTTTGTAAAGGTAATGGTTAGGATTATGGTGCGTCACTATTACATAATCGATACACGTATTGATTAGATTAATAAACCTCGACAAAAGGCCAAACTCCCTTTCGCGCAAGCGAAAGGGAGTTTATCGTTGTACACTGTATACCTATGGGATACGTCTATATACTCGAATGTAATGATGGAACGTTCTATGTCGGAAGTACGACTGATGTTTCTCGGCGGTTACATCAGCACAACACTGCCAAAAATGGTGCACACTATACAAAGATCCGTCGACCAGTCGTTCTTCGTTATAGCGAGGTGTTATCTACTCTCGGTGAAGCACGAAGTCGTGAAGCGGCTCTTAAGAAACTGAGTCGCTCACAAAAACAATCTTTAATACTTAAAACAGTCGACTAACCAGTACCATTGCGAGAGAAACTATTGCAGTAATACACACTCCCCATATTATATCGATAGCAGTAATACTTGCAGGCCATTGTTTGATAATCGCATTGCTAGTGAGGTCATAGGTGCCATACAGAGCAAGACCAAGGAATCCACCAAGTGCTACTACTCGCCACAATGACCATTCTCCATTCAGTGCAGGAGTAACTACAAACACCATGATTGCAGTAACGAACAATGGATAAAACAGTGCCGCCGCAATAAAGTTTGGTTTATCTGCCATGACGTGGCCAATCATTTTTTTATATAGAGAGGTAGTGATAACACCAAGCCAGAGTCCATCGAGTACTAACGTAACGACCAGTCCAGTCAAAAATTGTATGTATATCATATGTTATGAGTATACTTCTTCTTCATTTTTATTTCATCTGACTATTTTATACTGCACATACCGTATCCCTGCAGTGGGTCGGTACTGCGCAACAAACAGTCTTCATGACTGGTTAGTACTGACTCACTGCAAGGGTATGACGAAAATTCAATTTAGGGGTCTGGCTCCCAAATAATAAGAATTATGAGAAAAACAATATTTGCAACACAAGAATATTATCATATATATAATCGCGGAGTAGATAAACGCACTATTTTTGAAGACTCAGCGGATTTACTAAGATTTCTTCAAACCATGAAAGAGTTCAATACGACAGAACCACGGGGTGGAATTTATGTGAACGCATTTATTAAAAATAAAAAATATAGAAATCCAGTTTCTATGTTAGTTACCTTTGTTGCATATTGTCTTAATCAAAATCATTACCATTTTATACTTACTCCTTTAGTTGATAATGGAATTCAAAAATTTATGCATAAACTGTCGTTAGGATATACAAAGTATTTTAATGAAAAATATAAAAGGTCCGGTGCGCTATTCCAAGGTAATTATAAAGCTATCCACATTGAGACAAATGAATACCTACTACATCTTAGTGTTTATATAAATGTAAATGATCGTGCGCATAGTAATCTCAATGAAAAATGGTTATTATTTTTACCATTTTCGAGTTTTGATGAATAT
>JAIEON010000007.1 GCA_019750345.1 Patescibacteria group bacterium | reverse complement strand
TCTTTTTTTCTAATCCATCTATATAAAGGAGGAATTGATCATAAAACCGCAGTTTATAGTCGAGTCGCTCTGGTCCACCACCACCATTAGGGAAGTAACAGGTGATCAAATAGAAATTGTCGTATTCAGCAGTGATTACGCGTCCTTCATCATCAAGCTCTGGTAACCCGATGCCATAAGTAAGAGCGAGCGGGGTTTGTTTAGTATAAATAGCCACACCACTGTATCCTTTTTTGATTGTAGGCCAGGCAAAATAGGCATCATAGCCAAATACATGGAGCAATTCATCAGGAAGTTGTTCCGGTGTCGCCTTGGTTTCTTGTAAACAAAGAATATCTGGATCATAGTCAGTAAAAAGTGGATCAAAATTGCCTTGTTTGTAGGTTGCTCGAATACCGTTCGTATTCCATGAGATGATTTTCATATCAATAATTGTAACATCCGCCGCCGCTAAAGCTATGGTGCCCAAAGAAAAAGCCGTTTTCTAATGAAGAAAACGGCTTATATATAAAGAATGAACACGAATGTTCAGGAGTTTAAGAAAAAGAGAGCGAAAGAACAAATAGTGTATGTAACATTATTTGATTGTAACGAGCGGGAGCAAGTTGTAAAAATGTTATAAGGCAGACAGTGATGTCTGGTTTGAATATCTATTACGATGTCAAAGACCTTATGCATCTATTATACTCTCTCTAGAAATAAGAGCAATAGGGGATAAGCACCTTTATTTATCTTTTACTGTGAAATTTCTTATGGACGTCTCGAAGCTGAGCATCAGTTACATGCGTATAGACCTGAGTCGTAGCAATGTTGGCATGCCCGAGCATCATTTGCACACTACGGATATCAGCTCCATTAGAAAGAAGGTCTGTTGCGAATGAGTGACGAAGTACGTGAGGAGTAACTTTCTTTGAAATACCTGCTTTAATAGCACAATCTCTTACGATACGTTCGATCGAGCGGGGAGTGAGTCGTCCGTCGACTGCATTGCGCGCAATATTTACGAACATCGCCTCCTCCATGTCCTTGCGCACTTTCAAATATGCACGTATAGCGTCTTTGGCTTCTCCTGAGAGAAACACTACTCGTATCTTTTCACCCTTACCACGAATAGAGAATTCATCTTTCGAAAGGTCAAGATCTCTGTTCAGTGAACAAAGCTCAGCAAGACGAAGTCCTGTTGAGAAAAAAAGTTCAAGCAACGCTTTATCACGAAGACCTTTAGTAGTAGTTAGGTCAGGGGATTTGATCAATCGATTGAGTTCCTCGACTGAAATAAGGTCTAAATGCCGTGCCCCCACCTTGGCAAGTTCTATTGCATCAGGTGTAAGCGCTTCGATATTTCGCTTGCGACAGTATTTCAAAAACGATCGGAGAGCTATCAGATGATAGTTCTGCGTATTTTTCTTCATGGTGCCAGGAGTTTGCCCTTTGATCTTCACTCCAGCTGAGCGGTTCAGTGATAAACGGTACTCGCGGAGCTTTTCATCGGTAATATCTTTCACATTTCTTGCTTTCATCTCAGAAAAGGCACGATCGAGATAATGTTCATAGTTACGTACCGTCAAAAGACTTCGCCCTTTTTCGATTTCGATATATTCGAGGAACTGACGTTTTGCCGTGACGATATCCATATACAATATTGTACGACATATAGAAGGTTTTACCAGCAGACAGAGCACACACTTGCTTTTTCTAAAACGCCATGCTATAATACTTCTCATGTTAACGCCTAAGAAAAAACTAGTAGTAATCAAAAAGCACCAGCTTCACCCAACCGACACCGGTAGTAAGAAGCTTCAGGTAGCAATCTTGAGTAAGCGCATTGATGTTCTTGCTGACCATTTGAAGAAACACAAGGGTGACAACCACTCTCGTCGCGGACTTATCAAGATGGTTGCAGACCGACGTGGTCACATCAAGGTTCTTGAGAAGACAAATCCTGCTCAGCACCAAGAAGCACTCAAAATAGTTAAAGGCTAAATAAAAAACTCTCACAAATTTGTGAGAGTTTTTTATTACCTCAATCGATAGTGGGATTCTCTGCTACCAGGTATACTATACCTATGGCAATTATTAAACAGAAGGAACAGCGCGTGGGGGTTTTTATCGATACACAAAATTTGTATCACACCGCAAAACATATTTATAAAAGAAAAGTGAATTTTACCAACGTTGTCAGAGACGTTGTCGCCGGTCGCAAACTTATTCGCAGTGTCGCCTATGTGATCACTACAGAAAATGAAGATGAGAGAGCTTTTTTAGGTGCACTCAACAAAGCAGGGATTGAAACAAAATCAAAGAGCTTACAAATTTTTTATGATGGTAGCAAAAAAGCAGACTGGGATACAGGTCTCGCAATCGACGCAGTATCAATGGCACACAAACTCGACGTAGTGATTATCGTTTCTGGAGATGGAGACTTCGTACCACTGTGTGAGTATCTCAGATATCACGGAGTCCAGGTCGAAGCTGCGACATTTGGACAATCTGCTTCTGCATCTCTTAAGGATGCCGTTGATGACTTCCTTGATTTATCAGTAGGAGCAAAAAAATATTTGCTTGGATACTAATCTATACTATTGATCATGGATGAAAAAAGAACATACATTCCACCAGACAATCTGCCCGTAGAAGAACCTATGGTGGATGTTGTGTTACCAGTAGCAGAAGTCCCGCTTGTACCGGAATCAATTCCAGTTGAACCAATGATTGTTATACCGAGCACAATACCTCCTACTCGACCGGCTACACCAACTCTTACACTTGAAGAAATTCAACAACAAGCCAGAGCGATCGGGGAATCAGGGCAAGCTAATACAATGATCCCCCCACCAATAGTAGAAGCTCCTGTTGCTGTTCGCACCTATGAACACGACATGGCTCGAGCTATGAATGTAACGGACGCAAAAACAGTTCAG
>JAIEON010000080.1 GCA_019750345.1 Patescibacteria group bacterium | reverse complement strand
CATATCGACGGCGGAGTTCGGCACCTCGATGTCGGCTCACCTTATCCTGGGGCTGGAGAAGGTCCCAAAGGTTTGGCTGTTCGCCAATTAAAAAGGTACGCGAGCTGGGTTCAGACCGTCTTGGAATGAAATGGATTTATTCATATCATTTCAAGACCCGTCTGAATCCTTGAGGAAATTTTTTGATTATTTTTTACTAAATAAAAAAATATGTTTTAGTCTTTTCGTCTAATAAAGATAAAGTTCATGTGTGCTCTGCAAGTGCACATGAGAGAAAGATAGTAAAAGAGAACCATCCAGTTACGGCGGTCATATGTGGCGACATGTATGACATCCTCAACTAATATCGGGAAAATCCAAGATTTGTTCTGGACAATTCCGAGGGAACCGCAAGGGCCCCTAGAGACTGAACGTTGAGATACTCATAATTTATTTTGTGAGTATAAGTTCCAGTCCATTCCTTGTAGTAATACAAGAAAAGAAGCGTAAGACAGGTTGGTCTCCTATCTACTGCAGGCGTTGATATTTGAGGAAATTCGCTCCTAGTACGAGAGGACCGGAGTGAACGAACCTCTGGTGTACGGGCTCTAGCGCCAGCTGGACCGCCCGGTAGCTATGTTCGGAATGGATAACCGCTGAAAGCATCTAAGCGGGAAGCCAGTTCCAAGATTAGATATCGTTTGAGGGCCCTAAGAGATGATTAGGTTGATAGGCACTAAGTGGAAGCGTAGTAATATGTTGAGCTGAGGTGTACTAATTGCCCGATTCCTAATAGGAAATCTGGAAATCATACGCTTCATTAAGTTGAAGCGGCAGAAAAAAAACATAAAGAATTTGTTCGAGTCCACTGTCTTGGTGGTTTGTCGCAGGGGTCACACCTCTTCCCATTCCGACCAGAGAAGTTAAGACCTGTAGAACCGATGATACTCACTTTTGTGGGGAAAGTAGGTAGCTGCCAGGACTGTGGACTTGAATAAGTCAGCAAAAAAGCACCCAATTGGGTGCTTTTTTGCTATACTATATCGACTATGAATTGGGCAGAGCGAAGAAAATTTATGTACATGACTATCACCTTAACACTGTTGGGAATGATTGGATTTCTTATTTTTCGCCAGTTTGTGAACGTTGTACCAAACTGTTTTGATGGACGTAAAAATGGTGATGAGATTGGTATAGACTGTGGGGGTGGGTGTCAGCTGTATTGTCCCTACGAATTACCTGGACCAAAAGTACGATGGGTGAGAGCTTTTCAAATCAGTAGTACTGTGACACAAGCGGTCGCATATATAGAGCATTCCAATAGTGCTGCAGCGTCACCATACCTTGAATATACGTTCAAGTTATATGATGAACAAAATACTGTCATCGCAGAAAGAAGTGGGGTGACATTCTTGGGGCCACTCGGACGTACTGCTATTGTCGAGACACTCATTCCTACTGGTAGTGTACCTGTAGCACGTACGACTATTACATTTACAGATCCAATCCAGTGGAAAAAAATCCCTACAGCATTAATCACTACCAGTATCAAAACAGATCGATCAATAATTGAGCAGTATAGCTACAGTGCAACCCAGAGAGGTACTCGGGTGGTCGCGGTAGTACAAAATGATTCACGGTTCTCATTTAATACTATCGATGTCATAGCGATATTGTATGATAAAGATGATAACGTTATTACTGCTTCAAAAAATCTCGTTCCACGTCTCGCAGCACTGAGTTCTAAAGAGGTGACCTTTACCTGGCCGTTTCCTTTGCCGACAGAAGTATTCCGTACGGAGATAGTTGCTCGATTTAATCCCTTTACGACAGAGGCACTATAATGAAACGATTGACTGGTGGATTTGATTGGATTTTGGTAGCAGCGATTATTCCTATTGCACTTGGAGGGCTCGCGACTATGACTTCATTTAGTGGTGATGGAGGACTTTTTTTGCGTCAACTAATGTGGATTGTTGTAGGAGGTTTATTGATGGTCGGTATTGCTCGTACTGATGTACGATTTCTTCGTGACGCACGATATATCACTATATTTTATTTTATAGCATTGTCACTACTCATACTTGTTTTGTTGGTAGGGAAGACTGTTAAAGGTTCACAGAGTTGGTTTAGTTTTGGTAGTGTGTCGTTTCAGCCTACAGATATAGTAAAACTTTTAGTAATCGCTATACTCGCAAAATATTTTTCTCGCCGGCATGTTGAGATTGCTCGTATCAAGCATCTCATGATTTCAGCGTTGTATGCGCTTATTCCTATAGGACTCATATTACTTCAGCCGGACTTTGGATCTGCTATGGTAATCGCAGGTCTATGGCTCGGTATGGCGCTGGTTGCGGGAATTTCAAAAAAACATATTGCAATAGTTTTTGGAGCAGGTCTTCTCGTATTTCTTGTTGCGTGGTTTTTCTTGTTTAAACCATATCAAAAAGCTCGTATTGAAACATTCATCAATCCTACTGCAGACATTCGAGGAAGTGGCTACAATGCCTACCAGTCGGTGATTGCAGTGGGAAGTGGAGGGATACTCGGTAAAGGGCTTGGGTACGGCACACAGAGTCGATTGAATTATCTTCCAGAATACGAGACCGACTTTGTGTTTGCAGCATTTGCTGAAGAATGGGGATTCTTTGGGGGACTTATCATTCTTGCTTCTTTTTGTGTATTACTCTGGAGATTGGTATTTCATGCCATGCGCGCTGCAACAAACTTTGAGACACTCTTTTGTGTAGGATTTGCATTAATGATATTTGGACACGTTATCGTAAACATCGGGATGAACATAGGTATCATGCCAGTGACAGGTATACCGTTACCCTTTATGAGTTACGGTGGGTCGCATTTGTTGGGAGAATGTATTGGTATTGGAATAGTGTTGTCGATGGCACGGTTTGAGCGAGCGATGCATGCCGAC
>JAIEON010000029.1 GCA_019750345.1 Patescibacteria group bacterium | reverse complement strand
GGTTGAAGAACGTCCCGGGTTTCCTGCTGGGAAAAGAAGTTTGTCGAAGTTATCAACTGCTGGAACTGTTGGATTACCACGAACAACAGTTACGTTCGCAAAGTTGTTTTTATTGAGTTGTAGAACTATTGAATCAAAAATCTTACCGATGATATTTCTTTCCTGTCCATCAGGTGTTGGAAGTGTTAGATCATCAACTTCAAGGAGGCGATCAATTGTTTCTTTTGGTGAAGGTTCAAACTTCAATTGCATTGGCAAATCTGGATTTTCTTTTGCAACTTCGATTTGTGCTTTCTTCAAGCTTGTCATTGTTTCTTCATTCATAGTATTAGTCGTTACGTGGTTTTAATAGTGGGAATAACTGTGTCTCGCGAACTGGTTTATCTACAAGGAAAGAGAAGAATCTCTCAAGCCCTATACCAAATCCAAATGCCGGAGGCATACCGTGTTCGAGCATTTCCACAAATTCATCGTCACTCATCATTGCTTCATCATCCCCTTCTTCAAGAAGCTTTTTCTGTGTTTCAAAACGCTCTGCTTGATCAATAGGATCATTAAGTTCTGAGAATCCATTGGTACATTCGGCACCTGCTACGATAAGTTGCACGCGTTCTGTAAGGAGCGGATTCTCTGGTTTTGCTTTCGCGAGTGGTGACACAAGCTTCGGAACATCCACGAGCCATACTGGCCCACTGATTTGTTTGCGGCAATATTTCCAGAGCGTATCAGTAAGACGTTCACGGTTTGCACCTTCATACGCTACACCAAGCTCGCCGAGCTTTGCGCGCATTTCGTCATCAGTTGCAGTAAGAATATTTACTCCTGTCATTTCTTGTACAGTATCTACATAAGAGATACGCTTCCATTCTTCTCCACTAAGATCAAATGAATGTCCACGAGTTGTAAATTGTAGTGTTCCAAATGCTTCTTGGATCACTGTCTTAATCATTCGTTCTGTGAATTCAATCCCTTGATTATAATCCATATACGCTGCATAGAATTCCATATTCGTGAATTCTTGCAAATGCTCAGGACTTGATCCTTCGTTACGATAGGTGCGACCTATTTCAAACGTTCTAGGAAACCCTGCAGCAAGCAAACGCTTCTGCCATAATTCACCGACTGAAATACGGAGGAATACATTCATATCAAAGTCGTTGTGATGTGTAGCAAATGGTCGCGCTTCTGCTCCACCAGTTGTGACTTCGAGAGTTGGAGTTTCAACTTCTAGGAAATCATTTTGAACGAGGAAGTTTCTGATTGATTGCCAGAGCTTCGCTTTCTTTTTGAAAATTTCTTTGAGTTCATCATTTTGTAAGATATCAAGGTATCGTTTTCGAAAACGCTCATCGTCATCTTTAAGTCCATAATGGGCATCTGGGATTGGACGCAAACTTTTTGTAAGCATTCTCCACTCAATAGCAAAGAGACTTTGTGCACCACGCTGAGTTGTGTACGCAATACCAGTAATCTCAACAAAGTCTCCAATGTCTACCGTGTCATTAAAGAGTGCAAAAATTTCTGCATCCATTTCGTCTAGTTTGAAGAATGCTTGAATTCGTCCTGAACCATCATAAATATCGCAGAACATAATAGCCCCTAGTCCACGCTTACTCATTACACGCCCTGCGAGAGTAATGCGCTCCTTCCCTGTCTCATACAGCGTAAAACGATCGATAAAGATATCGATGCCATGAGTACGATGTGACTCTGCTGGATAAGGGTTAATGCCTTTTTCTTCAAGTACTGCTTTCTTTTTCAGACGGTCAGCCCGGAGTTCTTCAATTGATGCCATATGTATTTCAGTATACTAAATAATTCTTAAATCCCCTCTTTCTTAAGTTCCTCAATCAACTCCTTAGATTTCTTTGAAAGTTTTTCAGGAAGGTTGATGACGAGTCGGATAACAAAGTTTCCACGCTTACTACCATGAGGTACGCCATGATTTTTGAGTGTGATAGTATCTCCAACTTTTGTTCCTTGAGGGATAGTAAACTTCATTTCACCATCGAGTGTTTCGATTGAGTGTTCTGCACCGAGGAGCGCATCAGTGAGTTTGATTGAATGGTTTGATACAAGGTCACCCCCTTGGCGTGCGATTGTTTTGTGTGAGGTAACGGAAATGTGCACATAGAGATCTCCAGCTTGTCCACCACTGATCGCTTCACCCATACCGGTGAGACGAAGTGTCTCACCATTATTAATACCGCTTGGTACATTCACTTTAATAGTACGAGCTTCAGTAACTACACCGTCGCCACGACATTTCTTACAAGGAGTCTTTGGGATCTTACCCTTACCATGACACTTGCTACAGGTTTGGTTAGTCGCAATAGATCCCAGTATTGTCCGCTGCACAGTACGTACCGATCCTTTCCCATCACAATTAGTACAAGTCTCAAGCTTAGTACCCGGTTCTGCACCATCTCCATGACACGCTCCACACGTCGAAGGTTTGGTCACGCGGATTTCTTTTTCTACACCAAAAATTGATTCTTTGAATGTCAGTGAAATACTAGTTTGCAAATCCGCACCACGACGTACTCGCTGTTGTCGCCCTCCACCAAAGATGTCACCAAAAATATCTCCCATATCAAATCCACCTCCAGAGAAATCAAAGCCACTAGGATCGAATCCTCCGAATCCAGAACCGCCGCCCATATTTGGTCCAGCAGATCCGAACTGGTCGTACTGAGCACGTTTCTTATCGTCAGAGAGTGTCTGATATGCCTCGTTCACTTCCTTGAACTTCTTGTCATCTCCACCGTTTTTGTCGGGATGGTATTGATGAGCCATTTTATGGAAGGCTTTTTTAATGTCACCTTTTGAGGCGCTCTTAGAGACGCCAAGTATTTCGTAATAATCTGTTGCCATAGTAAAACGCATTATATCATTATTTTACAATAAGA
>JAIEON010000006.1 GCA_019750345.1 Patescibacteria group bacterium | reverse complement strand
CTAGAAATAGAAGTCTTTAGTCATATTCGTAGCGTGCTCACTCGTGAATTGTTTCCGGTACTCATCGTGGATATCGGTGCTTCAAAAACCAAGCTCACTATTGTCGAGCATGGTATTGTCGAAACATTTCGTTTGGTGAACAAAGGTTCTCAAGATATGACGCTCGCGATTATGCATAGTACAGAAGTATCTTTTGAAAGTGCCGAAGCCCTCAAAAAAGAATACGGACTTATTGCTTCACCTGAACATCCTCACGTGACAGATATTATGAAAATCCATCTCTCAGAAATTTTCCAAGAAGTGAATGCAACAATGCTCGCATACGAAAAACGCTACAACAAAAATATTGGTAAGATTATTTTTACTGGTGGGGGAGCGATGACTCGTGGCTTGATAGAATATGCGACTACTAACTTCTCAACAGAGCTTGCGGTGGCTGATCCATTCGCAAAAGTTGATTCGCCAGTCTTTCTTGGCGGAGTATTGAAGACGACTGGACCAGAATTTTCTGTTGCACTCGGCCTTGCATTAAAAAAGATTCAGTAATCCACTGGAAACGCTGTTGTTTCTTCAACAATGTTGTTATACTTGTGTAAGTAATGGATCCAACAATTCCAACATCATTTATACCGAAGCGACCAATAACCTCTGAATCAATGCAGGGTAGTTCATATAGTACTCGTAGTTCTTCAGTAGGATTGCTCACTCTTATCACTGTGGTGGTAGTTATTGCGACAGCGGTTTCATTTGGTGGAGTGTATCTCTATGAAAAACGTTTGTCGTCTCAAAAGACTACACTTGAAGATTCTATTAATACTGCGCGTGATGGTATTGGAAGTGAATTCGTTTCAGATATGCAACGACTCAATGCACGTATTAGTGGTGTTCAGGAACTACTCAACAGTCATATTGTAGTTTCACCAATTTTTACTGAACTCCAGAACACTACACTACGCTCAATACAATATAGTCAGTTTAAATATGATATCGGTACTGATACTGTCACTAAGGCGTCAATCGTGAAGGTTGACCTTGGTGGTACTGCACGTAGTTATTCTACTATCGCCTTACAATCAGATGCGTTTTCAGATAGTAAGATAATCAAAAATCCAGTGTTTTCAAACTTGAACGTTGACGACAAGACTGGTCGAGTAGAATTCAAACTCGCTTTTACTGTTGCTATTGATGATCTTTCTTATCAGAAGTTTTTTGAAAGTATTAACAAAGCACAAGCTGCTACAGAACAATCAACTTCAATAATCCCACAATAATATGCGATACATTTTTTTACTTATCATCATAGGCGCCTCAGTAGCAACATTTTTTATGGTGATTAAGCCTCGTTACGATACTCTGAAAACAGTAAAAAATGATGTTACAAATTATGATAGTTCTCTAGAGACAGCCGAGAAGCTTAAGGTTTCTCGAGAAGAATTAATCGCCAAGTATAACAGTATTCCTAAAACTGATCTTGATGGAATCAAAACACTGCTTCCTGATAGTGTGGACAATATCCGTTTGATTATTCAGCTCGACTCGCTCGCTACCAAAAATGGTCTCTCAACACTCCGCAGTGTTGACTATCGAAGTGATGCTAGTGGCACTGCTTCAGGGGATTCGACTACTACAACTGAGATGCAAGGAGTTTCTTCATCTGGAAAGTCATATGGTGAGTTTGTTGTTTCATTTCAAACATCAGGTCAATACAAAAACTTTCTTGCGTTCTTGTCCGACCTGGAACAAAACCTTCGTCTCGTAGACGTAACATCAATTGATTTTACAGTACTTGGAAATGATGATACTGCTGGAGCACAAGCATCGACCAACATGTCATACAAAGTAACGCTGAAAACCTATTGGCTTAAAAAATAATTGAGTATATATGAGTAAGAAAGTTAAAATTTTTATAGGAATAGTTCTCGGTATAACCGTAATAATTCTAGCGTTTACGTATCTTGGTGATTCAGACACAGGGGATGCTGTACCACTCGGTACCGGAGGGACACTTTCTAGTAGTGCCACAGTTCCTGGCGGTGCCACAGGAGCTTTTACTCCTGGTCAGGCAGGAGTGAGTGCCAACGAATTCTCTGGATTACTTTCTAGTATTAATACTATTTCTATCGATACTTCTATTTTTCAAAACCCTGCGTATCGTGCACTTCGCGACTACCCTGTATTGCTTGGTACAGATACTATCGGACGAATCAACCCTTTTGCTCCGATTGGATCTGATTCGTCTACTCCACAAAATGAAGTACTTGCTACACAAACACTTGCTGTTGGTAAGGTAGCTACTACTACAGCAGAGTTTGGTGCATTGGTGACTTTGCCTGATACTGCAAATTCTTCGTTAGTATTTCAATACGGTACTACAGACAAGTTCGAAAGTGCTACAAGTCCTGTGACTATTACAAAAACAGGTACAACACTTACTACTGTTACAGGGCTCACTCCTGGAACAAAATACTTTGTACAAGCTGTCGTTGTGCGCGGGTCGAGTACAACACTTGGTGGAGTCGTGAACTTCACTACTACTACTGCATCAGCTACACGTTAGCAAAATGTTTTTAGATTATTTATTGTCACAAAATATAATTACCGAGCATCAGTTCAACCGTATTATGGTTGAAGTCGATCGGGAATATGAAGGGGACTGGAACAAAGCTATTTTAGCATCTGGTATTCCAGAAGATACGATCACTCAAGCAAAGGCTGCTTTTTATAAATTACCGTATCAAAAAATTGATAGCACAAAAATTACTCAGGATACGATTAAATATATTCCTGAAGATGCTGCACGTCATTACAAATTTGTACCGATTGCGTTTACAGAAGACGTACTTTCAATAGGAGTTACTGAACCTGAAAATATCGAAAGTATGAATGCGTTGCAGTTTATTTCTG
>JAIEON010000011.1 GCA_019750345.1 Patescibacteria group bacterium | reverse complement strand
TATTTGATACAAAAGAGATTCACCAGCTCAAACTCGGAGACAAAATATTGCGTACTGAAACCGCCGCTATTATTGGCGCACACACCTTACTATGGCATTCATAATCATCAAAACAATTATTCTCGGTATCGTAGAAGGACTTACGGAATTTATCCCTGTGTCTTCTACTGCTCACTTACTGCTTGTCGGGAAAATAATCACCGTACCACAAGAATTTCTTGAGGTACTCTCTATTAGTATCCAAGCCGGTGCTATTTTGGCAGCAGTTTGGTATTTCTGGAAAACCATCTGGTCAAACATGACTCTTATCCCAAAAGTAATTGTAGGATTTATCCCTACAGCTATTGTAGGAGTGACACTCTACCCGATTATCAAACCACTTTTTTCTAGTACAACAGTCATTGCGTACGCGCTGATACTCGGAGGTATTGTATTACTTTTTATTACCCCAAAAGATACAGAGCAACAAGTTACGAGTATTACTTACAAACAATCGCTATGGATCGGTCTCATGCAAGTATTCTCATTTATCCCAGGAGTATCTCGTGCTGGAGCGACACTGATCGGAGGAACGCTCGCAGGTATCCCTCGAGAAATGATCGTAGCGTTTTCTTTCCTCATTGCTATCCCTACAATTCTTGGAGCCAGCGTTGTAGAACTTACGTCTGCACCAGTATTATCTTCTACAGAATATGGACTAATAGCACTCGGTGGTGCAGTAGCATTTGCGGTAGGACTGTTGTGTATTCGATTCTTTATTACCTTTCTCACTACTAAACCGCTCTCATACTTCGGCTGGTATCGTATTGTAGTAGGGATTCTTGTACTACTCTTTATATAACTCGACTCAGAAAACTCTTTCTATGAAGCGCGGTCATGCCGTGCTTTTTTATTGCTTCAGTATGTTCTTCGGTTCCATAACCTTTGTTAGTATTCCATCCGTACTCAGGATTTACGTTGTGTTGTTTGGTCATAAACTGGTCGCGAGAAACTTTTGCAATAACTGAAGCAAAAGAAATAATCTGCTCTGCACTATCTCCTCGAATAATAGTTTGTTGATTGGTATATTCAGCTGGTGCCTTCAACCCTCCATCGAGTAGTACTAAACATTCATCTGGCGGTAGATGTAATTTCTTTAAATTACTTACCACACACTCTCTAATACACGCAGCAATGCCTTTAGTGTCTATCGTCTGTGCAGTTCGACTGGTCAGGGCGTACGCAATAACATTGTGCTTCGCGAGCTTGATACCTTCTTTGTACCAGCGCTCACGTGCCAGAGGACTCATTTGTTTGGAATCAGTCAGTTCTCGCCACATCCCCTTTTTGTAATTGCTATACGGTATCGCCACAGCACAAACAGTCACAGGACCCGCAAGCGGTCCTCGTCCAACTTCGTCTATTCCGATAACCCAGAGAGGCTTTTTCATACGAGTACTATACCTTTGTCACGACGCGCGCGCAAAAAATCCCGAACTCATAGAAGCTCGGGAAATAGAAATTCGGTACACCCCTGTTCGTCCTGTAGCGCAGGATACTGTTGTCCAATGTACGTCGTGCTATTGGCGTAACAATACCACAAACAAGACAAAGTGCCAGATATTTTCATACCTTTTTCTGCGGTATACTGGTGTCATCATGAGCTTCGTTCACCTCCATACCCACTCTCACTATTCCTTGCTCGACGGGCTCTCAAAGGTGCCTGACTTGGTAAAACGTGCTAAATCCTTTGGTATGCCAGCACTTGCGCTCACTGACCACGGCAGTATGTATGGTGCAATAGAGTTCTATAAGGAGTGCCAGAAACATGAAATCAACCCGATCATCGGAGTAGAAGCGTACATGGCAGAGCGCACTCGTTTTGATAAAGAACCTGGAGTAGACAACAAACGTTATCACCTGACACTCTTAGTCAAAAATAATGCCGGCTACAAAAACATGATGAAGCTCGTCACCAAAAGTAACATGGAGGGTTACTACTACAAACCGCGTATGGATATGGATTTACTTCGTGAACACAGCGAAGGAATTATTTGTCTCTCAGGATGTCCCGGGAGTCGCTTCATCAAACATTTGAAAAATGACAACATCGAAGAAGCAGAAAAACTTCTGCTTGAATACGTAGATATCTTCGGTAAAGAAAATGTGTACGTAGAAATTATGAACCACAAAGATGTCGACTGGTACATACCACTCCTCCCTACTATTGCGGAGATTGCAAAAAAACTCGACCTTCCACTCGTCGCTACGTGGGACTCACACTATCTCAATAAAGAAGACGCTGATGCACAAGACACACTCGTGGCTATCAACACTGGTACCCAAGTCGGCAGTAGTAAGATGTCGATGAAAGCTGGGGACTATTCTTTTATTGATGCTGACCAGGCGCGAGAAATATTCAAAGAGTATCCTGAAGCAGTGTCTAACACGGTGAAGCTTGCAGAAAGTGTGAAGCTTGAAATAGAACTTGCTCCTTGGAAATTCCCTACCTACCCTATCCCTGAAGGATCAAACTACGACGATGAATTGCGTA
The DNA here is from genome assembly GCA_019750345.1 of Patescibacteria group bacterium. Lineage (GTDB taxonomy): Bacteria > Patescibacteriota > Minisyncoccia > Phycocordibacterales > UBA9973 > UBA4124. Next base: position 322 of record JAIEON010000011.1, on the reverse strand, counting down.
CTGCAGTAGTCAACGGGCTTGCAGGTATTGGCTATACCAACGAAGGCATTATCAAAGACCGCGTTGATTTTGAGCTCGATATTATCAAGAACAAAGGATTTTCTTCATACTTTTTGGTTGAGGCTGACTTGGTGCAAGCGGCTCGCCGTATGGGTATTCAAACCAACACTCGAGGAAGTGCGGCTGGTTCTTTGGTGTCCTACGCGATGCGTATTACTACTGTAGACCCGATCAAATACAAACTCCCGTTTGAGCGTTTCTTAAACCCCCTTCGTCCTGGTATTCCTGATATTGACCTAGATATCGCAGATGATCGTCGTGA
>JAIEON010000048.1 GCA_019750345.1 Patescibacteria group bacterium | reverse complement strand
TTAGTACTGAACTGTGATGATCTTTTTAATAAAGAAGAATTGGAGCATGTTGTACGAACCCAAACAATCGGTATGGGTGTGACACATCGAACTATGCCTGCGAAATATCATGGTATTAGTATTTCCGAATCAGGATTCGTGCGCGGACTAGAGCGTCACCCGAATCCAGACCGTGAAGAACTTACTGAAGACACATTTGCCAATGGCTTATATCTTCTTGACGGACGAGTATTTGAATTTCCTCCTGTTGCACAAATCGATGGCGAACTAGGTCTCCCGCAAACACTGCTTCAGCAAATCGAAACCTACCCTCTTAAAGCTCATACAATGATTCACTGGAATCCCTGCAACTCATTTGAAGATTTAGCAAAGATTATACAAAAATAAAACTCTCTACTTTTTGTAGAGAGTTTTATTTTGCAACTTTCACCGCGTCGTCGAACTTGATTGAAAGGAGTTTGGATGCACTATCAGTTCCAAGAGTCACTCCGTAGATCACACTTGCTCGAGACATGGTTTCTCTGTTGTGAGTCACCACAATCAGTTGTGAGTATGCAGAGAGTCGCTCAATCATATCTCCATAGCGACGAGAGTTGGCTTCGTCGAGCGCTGCATCTGTTTCATCAAGGACCAAAAATGGTGGCGGGTTCACTTGCGAGATCGCAAAGAGTAATGCAATAGACACGAGGGATCGCTCTCCTCCTGAAAGCATCTGAAGCTCTTTCACTTTCTTTTCTGGAAGATTCACATGCACATCAATTCCTCGCTCAAAGAAACGATCGTCATTTTCATCGATTTCTTCAGCATCCATATCTTCCAAACTTTCATCGGTTTTCTTGCGACGTTTTTTCTCAACTGTCACTGAAAGAAATGCACTCCCTCCTCCAAACATAGTTTTAAAAAATTCTCCGAAACGTTCATTAATCACGCTCACTCCTGTAGTGAATTTCTCATCAAGAATCTTTTTGAGATCCATGATAAGGGATTCAAGATTGCGAATACTTGATTCGATATCAGTGACTTCGCGAGCGAGAAATTCATCACGTTCTTTGGTCGACTCGTATTCACCGAGTACTTCATTACCGATACCAGAATGTTCATCCAGACGAATCTTCAAGCGATCAATCGTGCGCTTCATATCGTGAAGATTGAGCTCTGGCATGCTTTCGGTTTGTTTGAGTGTATGTACAAATGAAGGGCCGAACAAAAATGCTGCTTCTTTGAGTTCTGTATCAAAATATTCTTTACGTTCCATGAATGCACTCTTTGACACTGCAAGGATCTGGAGCTCTGCTTCACACTGCTTGATATCACTGATTACTTCATACCGTTTGCGAGTACTTTCTTGGTTTCCCATGAGTAATGCTTCACGAGTTGCTTCTAGTGTTTGCAAGCGAGACTGCGCATCTTGTTCTTGTGAAAGTAGTGCCTTCAAGTCACGCTCTAGTCCTTCCATTTCAAAAGCAGTATCTTTTAAAGAATCATGAGAAATACTTTGTGGAGCCTGTGCTACAGCGATAGGTTTTTCTTCGCGAGCTTTCAAACGAGCAAGCAAGCTTTCGAGTTGTCCGAGTGTTTGTTTGGTAGCGTCCAAACTTTCTGCAGTTCGCAAAGTCTGCAGGAAGTATTCAATATCACTGAGGAGTTGCTGATATTCAGTAGCAGCAAATGATACTGCCTTACTTTGTTCTGGTACAACAACAGCTGCAGCACGCGATATCATCTGACGATGAGCTTCAACCATTCCTTCTAATCGACTAATGCGACTCTCAAGTGTGCGACGCTTATCACGGATTTCTCTGAGCACCTCAGCAAGTTGAGAGCGCTCTGTTGCGGTCGTATCATGATTCGTTGTAGTTTCTGGAAGTGTCTCAAGAAGTGCAACCAATGATTGATGTTTGGAACGAATCATTGTTTCAGCGTCAGTAATGCGCTCATCTTCTGCACCGAGGACCGCTGTTTCTGTAGCGAGATATTGTATCAGTAGACCTTGAAGTTCTTCACGAATCGCACGACCCTTTTCAATCTTCTCAACTTGTTTCGCGAGGAATTTCAAATGTGGCACGATCTCACGGCGAAGTGATTGTACTTCTTTAAGAGTGTCCATTGCCTTCCCTAATTTACTTTCACTTTCTTTAATACGGTAGTGATAGATCTTGAGCCCAAGTGCGTCTTCAAGCATCTCTCTACGATCACGAGGTGAGGCACGGAGAATTCCATCTGCTTCACCCTGAGAGATAATATGATGACTCGATGTTCCAATGTTCACTGAAGAAAGCAATTCAACCATTTGTTTGAGTTTGATCTCTGCGCCATTCATTGAATACTTACTCGTACCATCAGCAAAAAGTTCTCGCGTGAATGTCACACTATCAAACAGTAGTGGGGATTTTACATTACTCTCTGTACCTGCGGGCTGGAATGCAAAGACCTTGTCAGTGTTATCAAACGTAATAGATACAGCCGCACGAGAGAGCTTGCCAGAAGTAGGTCCGCCACGGAAGATAAGGTCTGACCCACTCTTACCGCGCATGCTTTTCATTGATTGCTCTCCGAGTACAAAACGAAATGCCTCAACGACATTACTTTTTCCAGAACCATTTGGACCTACTACAGCAGTTACTGGCGCAGTAAAAGAAAGCGTGCTTTTTTTGGCAAACGATTTGAACCCGGCAACCTCTATATGTTGAAGACGCATATGTGCAATATTATACCACCCCGACTTCGCTTATCTAAATGGCACAATAAAAAAACTTAGGAGCTTAGC
>JAIEON010000060.1 GCA_019750345.1 Patescibacteria group bacterium | reverse complement strand
AGAGAGGACTCGAACCTCCACATCCTTGCGAATAATCGATTTTGAGTCGATCGCGTCTACCATTCCGCCACACTGGCAAGTGTCCCTACATAGTACAGTTTTTCTTCAATTTTTCAAATTATTCTATGTGGTACACTAATGCAATGTCCGAACTATATACCAATTCAATTTTTTTGATCGACATCGATAAGATCAAACCCAACCCGTTTCAACCTCGTCGAGAATTTGAACCAGGACCACTGAAAGATCTCTCTGAATCAATCCGTCAGTATGGAGTGTTACAGCCTATTACGGTTTCTCGCGTAGAAACAGAAACTGATCAAGGCATGATTGTTGAATACGAACTCATTGCCGGAGAGCGACGACTTCGTGCTTCAAAGATGGCAGGAATTAGTCAAATGCCCGCTATCATTCGTGTCGGCGACGACAACATGATGAAGCTTGAGCTTGCTATCATCGAGAACTTACAACGTGAAGATTTAAATGGTGTCGAACGTGCACGAGCGTTTCAGCGTTTGGTAGAAGAATTTAAATTCACTCATACGCAAATTGGACAGAAGATGGGCAAGAGTCGTGAATATGTTTCAAACAGTATTCGATTACTCGCATTGTCACAAGAAATCCTCGACGCACTTTCTGCTGGTAAGATCAATGAAGGACATACTCGACCGCTTCTCATGCTCGCAACTCGCCCTGAGGAGCAAATGACACTCTTTAAAGAAATTATGTTCCGTAAGATCACGGTGCGTGAGGCGGAGCGTATAGCGCGTCGTATAGCGGTAGATAAAGTTCGCAAGCAATCTCTTATTCCTGATGCGGGACTTATGGTTATCGAACGCCAGCTCCAAGAGACTCTCGGTACTCGAGTGCACATTGAACCAAAGGAAGCAGGAGGAAAAATTACTATTGATTATTTCTCGCCCGAAGACTTGGAAACAATCATGAGTGTGTTGGGTAATAAACCTGCTCCAGTTGCTCCTACAGTCACTCCACAGACACCAGAAGAGATAACTGAGGCTGCACATCAAGAACGTGAAGAAGTAGAGCTCCTTGAAGATCGTAGTCCAACAGAAATTGCAGAAGCCGAAGAAGAGGTAGAAGATCTCTACAACCTCAAAAACTTTTCACTCTAAACAAAAACACTACCGACCATCTCGGTAGTGTTTTTGTGTTATACTTTTAACCATGAAATATTCGCTTAAGAGAGGGTTTACTCTTATTGAACTTCTCGTAGTTATTGCCATCATTGGAGTACTCGCGGCTGTAATTCTTGCTTCTCTCAATAGCGCTCGTGAAAAAGCAAAAACTGCAGCAATAAAACAAGAAGCTCGACAACTCTATACTCTTGCACAAAATCATTTTGCTGATACAGGGAGATACGATACATTCGTAAGTTATGACTGGGTAAAAAGTGATACACAGTCAGGTTCTGGAGCATCCACGTGTTCTACTATCATTCATTCTCTTGCTACTAATAGAGATAAAGCTATTGAAGTTTGCAACAACATGCTCGCAAAACTTCCAACCAACCTGGCTTCAAACGTTGCTAGTAATAAAATGCTCATGGGATGTGGTGCTGGTTGTATTGACAGGGTAAATAACTTTTCTATTCAAGTAAAATTGCAAGATAACGCCTCTGTATCAGGAGCAGCAGCAGGAAATTACTTTTGTTTAGGATCATCAGGTGCAGTTTATGAAGGGTTGTATAGTACTGGCTCAGCGGGGTGTTATGGAAACCCATAAAGAATAAAAAACTGAGGAGCTAAGCTTCTCAGTTTTTTTATTTCTATTCCTTCACTAAGAATTTTTCGAGTAGTCCACCATGCTCAGCGATGTATACGCGGATACGTCTGCGGGCAAGACCAGTCTTGGCATAGTCGAGCCACTTACTCGATGGCTTGGCATTCTTTTGGGTAACAATATCTACTACGTCACCGTTTTGAAGCTTGGCACCAAGGGAAACCATTTTACCATTGACCCGTGCGCCACTTGTTTTTTCACCAACCTCTGAGTGTACTGCGTACGCGAAATCAATAGGAGACGCGTCTTCAGGAAGATCAATCACATCACCTTGTGGAGTGAAGACGAAGATACGGCTTTTAAACAAATCAACATGGAGTTGTTCGAGGAAGCGGCTCGGTTTGCTAATTACTCCATTGAGTTCTTTGAGCTCATCAATCCAGCCGAGTTTTTTGTTTTCGGGTTTTGCTTCCTTGTCTTTTTTATTTTCTTTGTAGAGGAAGTGTGCAGCGATACCCATCTCAGCTTCTTGGTTCATCGTATGACTTCGGATTTGTATTTCTACAATACCGAGCTCTGTAATCACTGTAGTGTGCAAAGATTGGTAACCGTTGGGCTTTGGAAGTGCAATATAGTCTTTGATACGACGAGGGATTGGTTTCCATAACATATGGATCAGTCCAAGCACTTGATAACAGTCTCCAATAGAGTCTACAAGCACGCGTAGTGCGATAATATCGTATACACGTTCGATATCCATATCGTAGCGCTTGAGCTTGTTGTACAGGCTGTATGTGTACTTCACGCGACTTTGGACAATGGCATTTTTTACCTCAAATTTTTGTAATGTTTTTTCAATTGTTTTATGAGTTTCTTGTACTGTACGTTGTGCACCAGCCATACGAGAATCAATCAATGCCTTAGTCTTGGTGTACTCCTTAGGGTACGCGTAGGGGAATGCGTAGTCTTCAAGCATACCTTTGAGTTTCCCCATACCGA
>JAIEON010000021.1 GCA_019750345.1 Patescibacteria group bacterium | reverse complement strand
AACGATCCAATTAATAATTGAAATCACAAATGCCCCAATAACAGCAGCGGTAAATGTAGCTACTGAAAATCCTGAGATTATTTGCGCGACAAACCAAAAGAATACACCATTAAGAATTATTGAAAACAGTCCAAGTGTCAGAATGTTGAGCGGAAGTGTTAATAGTGAAATCACTGGTTTGACCACCAAGTTGAGGAATACCAAACATGCTGCTACCACTACTGCAGTGAGCATTGTTTCTCCTTTGTCCCCCGCTATTGCAATACCTTTCACAAAGTATGGGAGAGCAAATATGGCGAGTGTTGTAATAAACCAGCGTAATAAAATCATAAAAATAAAATATTAATCAAATAATGAGTCAACGACTTTTTTCACCAGCATGCCGTCTGCCTGGCCCGCAACTTCTTTCATTACCGCACCTGTAAGAATTCCTGATTTGGTTTTATCAGTTAGGTTTAAATCTGCCTTTTTTGCAACAGCAATTTCGCGGATTTTTTCTTCACTCATTTGCTCTGGCATATACGCCTCAAGTACTGCAAGTTGGAGTTTCTCATCTACCGCCAAGTCCGCTCGTCCTCCGGCTTCGAATTGTGAGATAGAGTCTTTGCGTTGCTTCACGAGTTTGGTGATGACCTTCATAGCGATATCATCTGTCACCTCATCTTGAGGAGTCTTGCCCGCTGCGACGAGCTCACTGGTAAATCCACTGATCACACTACGAAGTGTATCGAGTGCGATTTGATCCTTTGCGCGCATAGCGTCTTTGAGTTTTTCACGAATTGTTTCTGCAAGTGTCATATGCCTGTAATTGTATCACAAACTGCGTTAGCACGAAGAAAAATGTATTTTAAAAAATGGGTTTGGAACGGTAGGCGTTTTTTAAAATATATTATTTCGCAGTGCTTATTTCCTTTATGGTAGAATAAAGACATGAAAATTTATTTCTTCGATACAGAAACAACCGGTAATGGTCAAAGTGACTTTCTTTGTCAGCTCGCCGTCAAAGAACGTGGAGTAACAGAGCCACTACTAAACGCACTCTACAAAGCACCAGTCCCAATCCCCTTTGAATGTTCTGCTATTCACCATATCTCCAACAAAATGGTTGCGGACCGTCCGCTCTTTAAAGATGCGCCCGAGTACGCGCAAATAAAGGAACTCTTCGAATCTCCTAATACGATCGTCGTCGCACACAATGCAGCGTTTGATGAACAGATTCTAAAAAATGACGATATCAATCCGACCAACATTATTTGTACCTTCAAAGGTATTCGATCTCTCGATACGGACGGACAGTTTGCGATGCATAAACTCCAGTACCTTCGCTATGCACTCGACATGGAGCTCGACGTACCAGCACACGACGCATTTGCGGATGTTCTCGTACTTGAAGGACTCTTTGAATATGAACTCAAGCAAGCCATGGAAAAATGGTCTCTGACCGAAGAACAAGCCCTCGCGAAACTCATTGAACTCTCGGGTGAAGCGCTCACTATTCGCACAATAGACTTCGGTAAGCACAAAGGCCGCACCGTCGCAGAAGTCGCTGCTACAGACCCAGGATATCTGTCATGGCTACTTGACCAAAAGAAAGCGAGTGACAAAGACGAACGAGACTGGATCGCAACATTAGAAAAAGCCCTTGGATTAAAATAACAGTATGCAAACTATATATCTTATTATCGGACTAGTGATTGGTGGAGGGATCGTGTACGCTATTGCTCGCAAAAACAAAGAAGTACCCGTAGAACCTGTGAAAGAAGACAATTCTGTTGCCTTTCAATTACTGCTTCAGCAAATGTCAGAACTCCAAAAGACGGTGGATCAGAAACTTGGTGACAACGAACGCTCTATTAAAGAGAGTATGATGCACCAGTCCGGACAGTCCAACAAAATCATCCAAGACATCACCGAGCGTCTCACTCGTCTCGACGAAGGCAACAAGCAAGTGATCGGGTTTACGGAACAGCTTCGTGGACTCCAAGATATCTTGAAGAATCCAAAGCAACGCGGAACTATCATTGGTGAATACTACCTCGAAACTATTCTCTCAAAAGTACTTCCTCCAAAAACATTTCAAACACAGTACCAATTCAAAAACGGTGAAGCAGTCGACGCTGTAGTGTTTGTCGACAAAAAGATTATTCCTATCGACTCCAAATTCTCACTCGAAAACTACAACCGTATTATCGAAGCACACAAAGAAGGCAACAACCCAGAACCATTCGTGGCTGAATTCAAAAAAGATATCAAGAAACGTATCGATGAAACTTCAAAATACATTCGCCCCGCAGAAGACACACTCGACTTCGCATTCATGTTCATCCCTCACGAATCGATCTATTACGATCTACTCGTGGCAGAAGTTGGTGCGATCAAGGTCAACACGCAGGACTTGATCCAATATGCATTCGAAAAGAAAGTGATCATTGTTTCCCCTACTTCGTTCCTCGCCTATCTTCAGACTGTCCTCCAAGGTCTCCGAGCACTCAAGATCGAAGAAAGTGCCAAGGATATCGTGAAGCGCGTCGAAGAGCTTGGTAAGCACCTCAAAGCCTATGAGGACTACCACAACAAGCTTGGCTCATCGCTCTCAACTGTAGTGAACCACTATTCAAACTCTGGTAAAGAACTCAAGAAAGTAGACAAAGATGTGATGCGTATCAGTGGCGAAAGCGCCGGCATCGAACCTCTACTCATCGAGACAGTCAT
>JAIEON010000106.1 GCA_019750345.1 Patescibacteria group bacterium | reverse complement strand
GGAATGAAAGCATTCTATTTTGAAGGAAATATGGGTGATCAGATTATCCAGAAAGAAATTCCTGAAAAGTTTTTGGCAGATGCTCAAAAGTATCATGCTGATCTCGTTGAGAAAATCGTAGAGCACGATGAAGTTCAGATGAATGATTACCTTGAAGGAAAAGTTCCCTCATATGAGGATCTCAAGAAGACTCTCCGAAAAGCAGTTATTGCAAACGAAATTTTCCCTGTGTACGCAGGTTCAGCACTCAAGAACAAAGGTGTGCAGATTATTCTCGACGGTGTTGTCGACTATCTTCCATCTCCGCTTGATATCAAACCAGTAACCGGTATTGATCCACGAAATGGTGAAGAAGTAATGCGTGCAGCATCAGACTCAGAACCGTTTGCAGCACTCGCATTCAAACTCCAAGCAGATCCATTCGTAGGACAACTTACATTCTTCCGTGTGTATTCAGGAAGTATTGAATCAGGAACGTATATTTATAACTCAACAACAGGAGAGAAGGAGCGCTTAGGCCGTATTGTGCGTCTTCAGGCGAACGATCGTGAAGAAGTAAAAAAAGTGTATGCAGGAGAAATCGCTGCTGCAGTAGGACTGAAGTCTGCAAAAACATCTCATACGTTTTGCGATGAAAACAATCCAATTATTCTCGACCAGATCAAATTCCCAGAACCTGTTATCTCACTTCGTATCGAACCAAAGACAAAAGCCGACCAAGAGAAAATGGGTATGGCTCTCAAGCGCCTTTCTGATGAAGATCCAACATTCAGAATCGAATCAGATCCAGAAACAGGGGAGACGGTGATGCGAGGAATGGGAGAACTTCACCTTGAAATTCTCGTTGATCGTATGAAGCGTGAATTCGGAGTGGAGGCAAATGTTGGTAAGCCACAGGTGGCATACAAGGAAACCATCACCGGTGAAGCTGAAGTAGAAAACAAATACATCAAGCAGACGGGAGGAAAGGGACAATATGGTCACGTCAAGATTAAGATCATGCCACTTCCAAAATATGATCCAGAAGAGAAGGTTCCAAAGAATGCACACCGAGAACCTGGATATGAATTTATCGATTCAATTAAGGGAGGAGTGATTCCACAAGAATTCATTCCTGCAGTTGAAAAGGGTGTTCGTGAGTCTATGGATCGCGGAGTTGTTGCTGGATTTAAGATGACCGATATTTCATGTGAACTTACCTTCGGTAGTTACCATGATGTGGACTCATCAGAAATCGCCTACAAAATTGCCGCTTCTCAAGCGTTCCAAGAAGCTGCGCGCAAAGCAAAGCCAGTTATCCTTGAACCGATAATGAAGGTGGAAGTAGTGGTACCAGACAAGTTCATGGGTGATATCACGGGAAACCTTTCAGGAAAGCGCGGACAAATCGACGGTATGGATGAACGCGGAGAATTAAAGGTAATTCGTGCAAAAGTGCCACTTTCAGAAATGTTCGGATACGTAACTTCACTTCGCTCAATGACCGAAGGACGCGGATCATCAACAATGGAATTCGATCACTATGCAATCGTACCGCCAAACGTAGCAACAACTATTGCTGAAGCAAGAAAGTAAAAAGTTTTAATTTTTTGGTAAAACACAAGGCAACAAAAATCCCCGAAAAGGGATTTTTGTTGCCTTGTGTAACGGAAATTTCCGAGTACTATTTAGGTAGGAATAGGAGGTAAAAAGTTTGCGTACGCTCACATCATAGGAGTAAGTATGGAATACATCGTTGAATATCTTCCAGATCCAAACCACCTCAGGCTTCGGCTCATGTGCCTGCTTGACGCAAAAAGGCGGGTGATGAGATCAAAAGAAGATGTTGTAAATTGTGTCCCATATGCACATGTGTTCATGGAATGGTTTGATTGCGGAATTTCGGAAATAGAGCTTTTTCAGTATCCAGGGTTTTTGGTAGTAAACCTTAAAAAGGATACGGAAAAGGATTTGGATACTCTCTTGGCAGAGATTATGACCAAATCGTATAAATGGGAGGAGTTAACACCTCGCATCACTGATCCACTTGCCGTGTGGCCGTTCCACTATTTGTAATAATTTACTTGTTCCGAGAGACAAACAGTGGCCAGTATCTGGTCACTGTTTTCTTTTGACTAGCCCCCACCCTTCTTTCCTTGACTATTGTTCGTCTTTTGCTATCATTGCCTTTACCGCATTTTGCGATTCCTGCTTATATGCAGGCGTTTGTTTTCTTATATTTACAAGGTGCTTACAATCTCATGATTTCCGTTCGCGAAGCTCTCGCGCCGTGAACAAATATCGGGAGATTTAAACAATTATTATTATGGCAGAAGCAACAAAGTTTGATCGTTCAAAGCCTCACGTAAACGTAGGTACTATTGGACACGTGGACCACGGAAAGACAACTCTTACCGCTAGTATTCTTCACATCCTTGATATGAACAAGGATAAGGGATTCGGTGCTCGTGTAGAAGCTATCGATAAGATCGATGGTGCACCAGAAGAAAAGGCTCGCGGTATTACTATCGCCCTCCACCACTCAGAATATTGGACTCCTGAGAGACATTACGCTCACATTGACGCTCCTGGACACGCCGATTACATCAAGAACATGATCACTGGTGCCGCTCAAATGGACGGTGCTGTACTTGTTGTTGCTGCAACTGACGGTGTTATGCCACA
>JAIEON010000051.1 GCA_019750345.1 Patescibacteria group bacterium | reverse complement strand
ACTAATGGCAGTACTGATGTCTATACTCGCTGGGCAGTATCAGCAACTAATGCTGCTAAGGATAAGAATTGGTCGGTGGATGCCAGTGGTGTAGTGACGTGGGATACTGTGAATCTAGGTTCTATACAAACGTTCGACGGAGGTATTATTGCGTGTGGCGCTTTAGGTAAAAAAGTTCCAACAGTTGAACAATTAAAATCTTTATATGACACACACGGTGCAACACCTCCAGGATTTAATGCATTTTATTATCGCTCAAGTACGGAGTATTCTTTATTAAATACCCAGGGTCATATCGTATATTTTCTAAATGGTGTAGTTACTTATAATCCTAAAACAAATTCTGATTACGTCCGCTGTGTGCAGTAAGTATTTTTTAAAAAATCCTACTCGAGTTTTTTTGGGTTTACCAGAGCAAGGACTTGTAGCATTTTAATAGTTGTGGTACTGTATATTTACACAGCCCTACGGGGCGGTTTTTAGTAAGAAATCATAAGCGACCTAATCTCTATCATGCCAAACTTTTTAAAAGAAACACGAAATGAAATGAAGCACGTAGTATGGCCAAGCCGTACCCGTACTATCGCGTACACTGTTGTTATTATCGTACTTTCAGTAGCCATTGGCTACGGACTCAGTGGTGTAGATGGTATTTTCCGATCAGCACTTCGCTCTATTATTTAATAACTAACACAGATTCACTATGTCAAAACAAGAACACACAGGAGCAAGACACTGGTATGCAATTCATACGTACTCAGGATATGAGAATGCTGTACTCCGTAATCTCCGTCAGCGTATCGAGAGTCTCGGTATGGAAGACAAGATATTTAACGTAGTTGTCCCAATCGAAAAGAAAATCAAAATCAAGGCAGGGAAGCGTGTTGAAGTTGAAGAAAAAGTATACCCTGGATATGTACTCGTAGACATGGTGGTAACTGATGATTCATGGTTCGTAGTGCGTAACACTCCTCGAGTAACAGGGTTCGTTGGTGCAGGGGTAACTCCAGTACCACTTACTCAAAAAGAAATCGATTATCTTCTCGGTCAAATGAGTAGTGATGATGTTACCAAGCACACTATTGACTTGGATCTTGGTGAAACTATTATCATCAACGACGGTCCGTTTAAGGATTCAGAGGGTACAGTGAGTGAGGTAGATTCAGAGCGTGGTAAGGTTAAAGTGATGGTATCACTCTTTGGTCGCGAAACTCCAGTGGAGCTCGACTTCTTGCAAGTAAAGAAACTCTAATACTAATAAATAAAAAACTCTCAGACTGGTCTGAGAGTTTTTTATTTACAATACTTGGGGCCCTATAGTTTTAATCTTTGTATTTGCTCCAGCACCTCCGTATTTATACGCAGTACCACAATAGTTTGATCCCAGGTCTGGTCCACTGGCGACTTCGAGTTGGTAGACCAACATAAAACTACGTGAACAACTTACATACGAATACGCATATCCATTTGCGCCCCAGATATCCGGGTCATTATTCTGACTAGGGTCTCTTGGAAGAGTTGCTATATATGGTTGGATTGCGGTATAGAAACTGCCACTCCAACTGGCGTCATTACTGTTGCTCCAACCAGCGTTCGGCATTGTCGCGCCGCCACTTGTAGGAAAGATTCCTTTGTCGGCATAGTATGCGTAGATCGCAGTTGTGAGCTGTTGCATGTCGGCTCTTCGTTTTGCATCACGAGCTTTTTCTCTGGCACTATTGAGTGAGGCGAGAATTACAGAGGCTAATACTCCAATGATTGCAATGACAACCAATAATTCAATGAGGGTAAACCCTTTATTTTTCATGTTATTAGTATATCACGGTAGATTTACCGTGATATACTGTACTGGTATGAAATTTTCGTTTAGCCATTCTTTTTTGAGAAGAGGGTTTACACTTATTGAGCTCCTTGTAGTTATCGCCATCATCGGTATTCTGGCGGCAGTAATTCTTGCGAGTCTTAGTAGTGCTCGAGCAAAAGCAAAGAGCGCTGCAATAAAATCAGAAGCACGACAACTTTTTACTCTTGCGATGGAGCACTATGCGGAAACGGGTGACTTTACGACATTCAGTGGGTCGGCCGGGCAATGGCTGACTAACGATGCGAATAGTGGTACAGGAGGATCTCGTTGTTCAACCTGGTTTGCGGTGATAGGTGGGGTAAATAGACTTAAGGTAATTGATGTTTGTAATAGTATCACTTCAAAATTACCGATAAATATCTCTCCTGGAGGTGGGGTAAATAATAAATTAATAATCGGTTGTCCAGCAAGTGGTACATGTACTGATGCAAAGAATAGATTTTCTGTTCAAGTAAAACTCGAAGATAATGATAGTTATGCAGGAAAATGGTTTTGTATAGGAACTTCTGGTGCTGTATATGAGGGTATATATAACACTAGTGCCCCTGGTTGTTTCAATACACCGTAGTCTGTACAAAAATCAGTTATCTGCTATAGTATCCCTGTTACGCTAACGCTTCAACTTAGTAATAACCCTTATTTATATGGCTAAAAATATCACCAAACGAATCAAACTTCAGGCAATGGGTGCTATGGCAACTCCAGCGCCCCCACTCGGACCAGCACTCGGTCAGGCCGGTGTAAACATTTCTGACTTCGTTCAGAAATTCAACGCAGCAACAGCAGAACAGC
>JAIEON010000028.1 GCA_019750345.1 Patescibacteria group bacterium | reverse complement strand
ATGCTCGAAGCAGCATAATATTTTATTAGACACTAAATTATTTTCTTATGTTAATTCCAACAGTTATCGAAAAAACAACAGGCGGAGAACGCGCGTACGATATCTATTCTCGCCTCCTCAAAGACCGTATCATTTTTCTTGGTGGACCGATTGATGACCACGTAGCAAATCTCGTGATAGCTCAGCTTCTATTCCTTACCAACGAAGATCCAAAAAAAGATATTTACCTGTACATCAACTCTCCAGGTGGAGTCATCACGTCCGGTATGGCAATCTATGACACCATGCAATTTATCAAACCAGATGTTGCAACTATCTGTATCGGTATGGCTGCATCAATGGGTGCATTTCTTCTGGCTGGTGGCGCAAAAGGTAAACGCTTCGCACTTCCGAACGCAGAAATTATGATTCACCAACCTTCAGGTGGAGCAGAAGGTCAGGCTACAGATATTGAAATTAGTGCAAAACGTATTCTGAAAATGCGATCAAAACTTAACCAGATCATGGCAAAAAATACTGGTCAAAAAATTAGTAAAATTGAACTTGATGTCGAGCGTGATTATTTCATGGAATCCGACGAAGCAGTCGCCTATGGAATTGTTGACTCAGTAATCACTAAACCAAGTCAAATAAATTAATACATAAAAAACACCGCATCTGATGCGGTGTTTTTTATGTTCTGAAAAACGGTTGAACTTTTTTGAATGGAAGATAGATACTCCGCGTGGGACCTCCAGTTACTACGCCCTTACTTTTTTTATAGAGATCATAGCGAACAAATTTTTCTGCTCTTTGATTAAGTACGACTTCGAGTTCTCTACCCTCTTTAGTAACTATTGTTCCTACTGTTTCATAGTGTGATTTTTTTCTGAAGAGATTTTTAAAAAACGTTTTAAGCGACCCTTCTTCGAGCTTCACTAGCGCCAACCCTTCTCTATATAATCTCTCTAAGTAAGCAGGGTCATTATTTGGTAGTATCAGTGGTGTTTCATTCTGTACGGGCACAACCTCTGATTGTTTCACCGACTCAGATGATTCTTGGGCGACTACTTCAACAGGTTCTGGTTCTATTACTTCATCGTGCCCCACTTCAAACGCTTGTCCCCAGTGTGGCTTCTTGTGAATATGTTTTTTTGAGACATCAGTCATTACGTATGTAGTGTACCATTCTATAAAAGGTTTGAATAAGGAGGTTACATACATGCACATCGACATGAAATCCATATAAATTTTTTATGAAACGAACGATAAACCAACTATAGTAGATTTCGAGAGGGGTATTTGTGTATAAGAATACTGCTTTACGATGGAGGTGCGATATACTATAGCTATGCCTCCAACCGAAAAATTTACTACCAACCAACAAGAACTCGCCCATCTTGCACAACATGCTCATAAAGAATATATTCTTCAGCACAATCCTCACAAAACACTTGAGAGTGCCTCCGTTGCAAGTATTGAACAATACGCACGAGCCCAAGCACAAGAATTTTTACATGAAACAGCCATTCTCCCAGAACATACTGCTGAAGCCCTCGTGCTCAAACTCAAACCAGAAGCACATGATAAAAAAATAGAAGAACTCTTTGGGATCATGCTCGAAAAAGGAATAAAGAATGCACTTGATGTTGTGAAAAAAATCGGCGACTCACACCTCGAAGATGATTTTCATCGCTTCCTCGTTCAATACCTACACACCACGGGAGCAATCCCTGGCTTGAAAGAACACTCAGCGTTACACAAAGAACTCGAACACTCTCTCTTCACTGTTACACTACATCCACAAGATAGTACTCAACAAGATTTCAGCGTCTTTATTCAAGCGATGAAACAGTTCTACATCGGCATGCTTTCATTGTGTGAAAATAGTAAAGACCACTACACTCTCGAGCTCGCCGTACAAAACAGTGGTCGAGATATTGCGCTCTACGCATCTGTACCACGCATCCACGAACAAACGTTCGAGAAGTTGGTTAACTCATACTACCCCGGAGCAAGTATTGAAATCGCAACGGACGACTATAATATTTTTTCTGATTCAGGAAACGGTATTGCGGCTGCCTATGCCACACTCGCAGAGCCAGCAATTTTTCCACTCTCGACTGACGACACGTTCTCTCATGACCCTCTCGCAGCATTGATTGGATCTCTTTCGAAACTAGAATCTGTTGGCGAAGGTGCAGCAATTCAAGTAATCATCACTAACGACAAAAACAATAGTAACAGCCTCTACTCTTCTATTATAAAAAGTGCTGAAAATGGCGACGGTGAAGTGAAAAAAATGTATCAAGAAACTACAGAAGATTTGTTACCTGGAATTGCAAAAGGAATATTTTCTTTTTTTGATACCAGTACACCAAAAGAAGATAGTGAGAAAAAAATAGACGCTCGAGGTATCGAGTTCGCTCAACTCAAAAACAACAGTCAGTCACTCCTTGCCGGTATTCGTATCATCGCAACTGCACCTACACTTTCCCGAGCGACTGCAATGCTCTCCACAGTCAAAGCAACGTTTGCACAATTTGCACTTGTGGGCAGTAACAGTATTGTATGGAAAGATGTCAAAACTAGTGCACTGCATGAGTTCGCAAAAGATTTTAGTTTTCGAACAATCGAGTCTGATGAATTACTTTCACTGTC
>JAIEON010000025.1 GCA_019750345.1 Patescibacteria group bacterium | reverse complement strand
TTATTTCTGCCAAGCTTGGAATGCCCTTTAAGGTATTTCTTATTTCTTATACAGACTTCGTAGGTACCATGGAGCACTACAAAGCGCTTTCAGAAGAAGTAGATAAGGCTGTGGGAGAATTTTCAAACGAACTCGAGCTTGCGAACAAAGAGCTTGCCAAAGATTCAGGGAGTCCAATTCAAAAAGATAAAAAACAACAATCGACCCTTGTTGAAGACGCACCAATTATCAAAATAGTTGCAGTGATTATTAACCATGCAGTTGAGGGTGGGGCGTCCGACATTCACATCGAAAACACTGGTGCGGTCGTGAAGGTCCGTTATCGTGTTGATGGGACTTTGCAGACGACGCTTACGCTACCGCTGACGAGTTTTGACGGTATTATTGCTCGTATCAAAATTTTGTCGAAACTTCGCTTGGATGAAAAACGTAAACCGCAAGATGGAAGTTTTGCTTCAATTATCGAAAATAGAAAAATCGAATTTCGTGTTTCAACATTCCCTGCGTATTACGGAGAAAAAGTAGTGATGCGTATTCTCGACTCAGAAAAAGGTGTGAAGGTTCTTGAAGACTTGGACTTTACACCGCGTAATCTCAAAATGATCAAGGATGCGTTGACTCGACCATACGGGATGATTCTTATCTCTGGACCAACTGGTAGTGGTAAAAGTACTACCTTGTATTCGATGCTTGGAAGTGTCGATACAGAAGGTAGTAATGTGGTTTCACTCGAAGACCCTGTTGAATATCAAATTCCTGGTGTGACACAGTCTCAAGTGATGCCAGAGATTGGGTATACGTTTGCAACAGGGCTCCGATCTATCTTGCGTCAAGACCCAAACATTATCATGGTGGGAGAAATCCGTGACAAAGAAACAGCGCAGCTCGCGATTCAGGCCGCACTTACCGGTCACTTGGTGTTTTCTACTATCCACACCAACTCAGCGATTGGTATTATTCCTCGTTTGGTGGACATGGGAGTTGATCCCTATCTTATCGCACCAACGCTCTTGCTTGCTATTGCACAGCGTTTGGTACGTCGAGTGCATCCAAGTGCTCGAACACAAGTTCCTCTTGATGACATCACCAAAGAATTTATCAAAAAAGAATTCGCTGATCTCGATCCGAAATATCTCGAAGAGCTTAATCTTCCTCAAACTATGTACGAGGTAAAACCAACACCTGAAGCACCAAACGGTACTCGTGGGCGTATTGCTATTTTTGAAATGTTTCCGATTGATCACTCAGTACAGCAAGTAATCTTGCAGAACCCGACAGAGCCAGAGCTTTATAAGATTAACCGATCAAAAGGAATGCTTACACTCAAAGAAGATGCACTCTTGAAGGCGCTTCAAGGAGAAATCATGCTACAAGAAGTGTACGGATTTTAGATGAGTAGGGTATACTACTAGTATTATGGACTACAAAAAACTATTTGATGAATTAGTAGAGGCACTCATACATGCAGACGGCTCAGACTTGCACTTGGCTGATGGGAGAATGCCTTCAGTGCGTGTCAATGGTGACCTCGTGACACTAGTCAACCGCCCAGAGATGACCAAAGAATATCTGACAGGAATTCTTGACGCTATTCTTACGCCGGAGCACTTGCAGCATTTTCATGAAGTACAAGAACTCGACTTCTCATATGAATTCCAAGGGTCTACTCGTCTTCGTGGTAATGCATTTGTACAACAAGGCAAGATTGTTATCGTGCTTCGTTTGGTTCCTCAAATCAAGACACTCGAAGAGCTCGGACTCCCTCCTATCTTGGGAGAGTTTGCTCGCAAGCGACAAGGGTTCTTTTTGGTTGTTGGTCCAGTCGGGCAAGGGAAGTCTTCGACGCTCGCTGCTATGGTAGGACTTATTAATCAAGAGCGTGCGGCTCACATACTGACTATTGAAGATCCAGTAGAATATGTCTACGAACAAAAGAAGGCAATCATCGATCAACGAGAAATAGGGATTGACACTACTGATTTCCAAGCAGCACTGCATAGTGCGTTCCGTCAGGATGTAAACGTAATCTTGATCGGAGAAATGCGCGGTGCAGAAACTATTGGTACTGCGGTGACTGCTGCTGAAACAGGGCACCTTGTGCTCTCGACACTGCACACCAACAATGCTTCTCAGACTATCGACCGTATTATCGACTCGTTCCCTGCAAGTCAGCAAGATCAAATTCGTGTACAACTAGCGAGTACATTACTCGGCGTATTTTCTCAGCGATTGATTCCTCGTATTGCGGGAGGACGTGTAGTTGCCTATGAGCTTATGATTAACAACAACGCGATCTCAAACTTGATTCGCGAAAAAAGAACTCACGAGATTGATATGGTAATCGAGACGGGGACTGAAAGTGGTATGGTTGATATGAACCGATCTCTTGTAGAACTCGTGCGCTCAGGAGAAATCACTGCAGAAAATGCGTACTTGTACTCTATTAACCCAAAGAACTTGCAACGCTTAATGTAATAATTTTGTATGAATTTTAAATACAACGCCATCACCGATAAAGG
>JAIEON010000031.1 GCA_019750345.1 Patescibacteria group bacterium | reverse complement strand
GTGTAGATTCTTCTTCTGTTAATGTTGTGAGGGAAACTAATCGAACTACTTTTCTAGCCTTAAACACATCGCTAGAGGTTTGTTTTTTAGGGATTGTATGTATCCCTCTCATTTGATGAAGATCTTCTGTAATGATTTGTAGCAGCATCCGATCACTCTGATCGATAAATTTTTGTCGCTCGGTTTTTTGATTAACCATAAATAATTTTTTCTTTAGTCTACTCCTTCTCTGAGAGCTGTCAACCAGTAATGGTAAAAATATCGTTTTCTTGTATAATCAATTCACAATTATGGCTAAACAATACTACCCAGTTATCGGTCTCGAAATTCACGCAGAACTCAACACTAATTCAAAGATGTTTTGCGGGTGTAAGAACGACCCTGATGAAACTGCTCCAAACAAAAACATTTGCCCGATCTGTATGGCACATCCAGGGACTTTGCCTGTAGCCAACAAGACAGCGATTGAAAGCGTGATCAAAGTCGGTCTCGCGCTCGGAAGTGATATCGCAGACTTTACAGAGTTTGATCGTAAGAACTATTTCTACCCAGATATTCCAAAAGGCTATCAGATCTCTCAATACAAATACCCTGTAGTTTCTGGTGGGGTACTTAATGACGTTGCGATCACTCGTATTCATATTGAAGAAGATACCGGTCTCTCCAAACATGATCGAGGAGACTTCACACTCGTGGACTACAACCGTGCAGGAGTACCACTCATGGAGCTCGTAACAGAGCCAGTGATTCACAGTGCCAAGCAAGCAGGAGATTTCGGTCGCGAACTGCAACTCCTCTTGCGCACTCTTGGTGTGTCAGATGCCAACATGGAAAAAGGCGAGATGCGTCTCGAACCAAACATTTCTATTTCTCCAGTAGAAGGAGTATTCGGAACAAAAGTTGAAATCAAAAATATCAACTCATTCCGTGCTGCAGAAAAAGCGATAGAATATGAACTTGCACGCATGGAAGCACTCTATGAAGCAGGGCGAGAAAGTGAAATTGTTCAAGAAACTCGGGGATGGGATGAAGCAAAGCAAATTACATTCTCACAGCGCTCAAAAGAAAATGCCAACGACTATCGATACTTCCCAGACCCTGATCTTCCAAAGATGAAGCTTCATAGTATGTTCGATATTGATGGGTTGAAAACGGGACTTCCAGAACTACCGTGGAACAAACGAACACGGTTTATGAATGACTTCGGATTGAATGCTGATGAAGCAGATCTTTTTGTTATCAATCAAGATCTCGCGCAGTATTTTGAGTCCCACATCGAACACTTAGGAGGTGATAAAGCCAAGATTAAACTCGCATCAAACTATATTGCAAACGACCTTCGTTCAAGCTATGAGACAGTGCCAGTAGAACTTTCTGTACAAATAATAGAAATGGTTGCAGGTGGTGATCTCACTTCACGTGCGGCAAAAGATATTTATCTTGCGATCGCAGGAGGCGAATCTGTGACAAGTGCAAAAGAATACGCTACAACTCATGGACTCCTTCAGCAAAATAATGCTGACTCATTGAAACCAATAATCGAACAAGTGCTCAGTGAAAACCAAAAAATTGCAGACGACTTCAAAGGAGGAAAAGAGGTCGCACTTCAAGCACTCCTCGGTATGGTAATGAAGGCAACCAAGGGAAGTGCCAACCCCGGTCTCGCAACAGAGATCATTAAGGACCTTTTAAAATAATTATTTAGGAACTTCTTCGTTGAAATCACAATGTAGAAACCCAGTTTCTACATTTTATCTCCACTAGGTCTAATATAGCGGAGTTTTTTGCTTTGCCTCGCTATGATGGCGGGGTATACTATTTTGTAATGAAATCTATTTCTCTCAAACGAGGGTTCACACTCATCGAACTTCTCGTAGTCATCGCAATCATCGGCATCCTCGCGGCGGTTATTCTTGCGAGTTTGAATACTGCGCGAGCGAAGGCTCGAGATGCACGGCGAATCTCTGATATTCGTACCATACAGACTGCACTCGAGATGTATTATTCTGATAATGGTAGTTATCCAATATCTAATGGTGCGTCAGGTTGTGCTACCTACACCACGGTACCGAATAATTCATGGTGCAACAGTGCACAGAAAAATTCTAATGGACGATGGATTGCAAATGGTGCGCTCGCACCGTATCTCGCACAAGACCCCGTAGACCCACAGCCTGATACTCTTTTAGTATGGAACGATGGTAGTAATAGCGATGGAGGTGCTTATTTTTATCTTGCTCTAGATTACGTCGATAGTGGGTGCGCAGCTGGACAAAAGTATTTTTTAATTGCCGGTATGGAGATTGTCTCTAATAGAAAAAATACCTATAAAGCCTGTAATGGAAGTACGTACACTGCTGGTGGAACCTACATCGTAGGGAGCTCAGTGCAATAATTAATCAATTTTATATCAAGTGCTATACTGCCTGATATGGAAACAACAAGTGGAACAATCAAGGTAGCTATTAATGGATTTGGACGTATTGGTCGAGCATTTTTGAAAATT
>JAIEON010000003.1 GCA_019750345.1 Patescibacteria group bacterium | reverse complement strand
AGTTCAATTGTAGAATCATCGATAGTGGTTTCACATAATCGCACCACAAGTAGACCAACTGTGTACTGTTTGATTCTATGGACGAGGCAGTAATGTTCGACTGATACCAAAAACTTCCCGATCTTCTTTGGTGACATATTATCTGCCGGATTGAACCAACCCCCTTGTCGACCGCTTTTTACTTCATAAAAATAGTAGTGTTTCTTCTTGTGTGCGACTATATCTATTTCTCCGTATTTGTTGGCGATATTACGCCCAACTACTAGAAATCCCTCTTTTTCTAGGTGTGTAACAGCGTACTCCTCACCTTTTTCACCGAGTCGCTGTGTATAAGAGGTAAATTGTTTAATCATATATGGATTCATATTATAGCTATATGAGATAAAGAAAATATGAAATAGGACAGAAAGATACTATTCTATCGACCAGTCCGTTATCCGACTTACTAACAGACTTATCCACAGTTTTGTCAAAAAATGAGATTTTTTAGGGGTAGCAAGACAATATAGGACGACGTTTGTCTAAGAGACTGTTCTAATATCGAGTATTAAAGCTGGCTGTCTCAGACAAAAGAGTAGCAAGTAGTCGCACACTATTAGAGGTGGTAGGTGCACAAAAATAACAAAACCTCGAAACATCGAGGTTTTGTTATTTTTGTGCACCTACCAGGATTCGAACCCAGACTAACTGTTCCGAAGACAGTCGTGATATCCATTTCACTATAGGTGCAGATATGCGAACAAATCGAATATACCACCAATTGCAAATAATATAAAGGCTGCACAGTATTTATATTGCTTTTATAGACATTTTCGCTATACTGATAATCGTACTCATTAACAACACGCTTGCGGCTATGGTTTAGTGGTAGAATGCGTCCTTGCCAAGGACGAGACCAGGGTTCGATTCCCTGTAGCCGCACCCTAAACGATTCTCTTAGTGAAGAATCAGTATTCTTATGAATCCTATTTCCCTAGAAACAATCCCTCCTTTTGTTTCATATGTAACACGTACCCTGCAACAAGCGGGTTTTGAAAGCTACCTCGTGGGCGGATGCGTGCGTGATATGGTCATGGGTAAAACTCCTAAAGACTGGGATATCACAACCAACGCTCGACCGGAACAGATCCAGGAAGTATTTAATACCTACAAAACCATCTACGAAAATACCTTCGGCACCGTCAGTGTGATCAATATCGCTGCTGATGCAGAAAATAGAGAGGTTACACGTGGAACATCTGCTTCCCCTTCTGCAATAAATGCCTTTCTTGGCGAAGAAGTCCAAATAACTACATACCGCTCAGAAGATGGATATGCCGATAATCGCCACCCTGACAACGTTACCTATGAAACATCTCTGACAAAAGATCTGGAGCGTCGTGATTTTACTATCAACGCATTAGCCTTTGACCCTCATTTTATCAGTTTTGATGGCTCTAAAGGACAAATTATTGATGTCTTTAATGGATTGTCCGATATAAAGGACAAAACGATTAGAGCTGTCCTTGAAGCGACAAAACGCTTTGAAGAAGACGCGTTACGCATGATGCGAGCAGTAAGGTTTTCCACAGTATTAGATTTCTCTATTGCCAGCGAGACAATGACAGCATTGGTTGACCAATCGTCTCGTATCGCCCACGTATCCAACGAACGTATCCGTGATGAACTGATCAAGATTATTCTCTCCCCTCGCCCAGCACTTGGTATAACACTTCTTGAGAAGACAGGATTACTTGGTTACACACTACCCGAGCTTCTCGACGGTATTGGGTGTGAACAAAAAGGTGCCCATATCTATGATGTGTACCAACACTTACTTCACGCGCTCCAACACGCTGCAGATAAGGAGTTTTCTCTTGAAATCCGTCTCGCTGCCCTGTTTCACGATATTGGTAAACCTGCGACTCGTCGATATGACAGAAATAAGGACAAATATACCTTTTTCGGCCACGAAGTTGTTGGAGCTCGCATGACCAAGAAGATCATGGAACGAATGAACTTTTCACGTGTAACAACCAATCTAGTCGTTTCACTAGTCAGAAACCATATGTTCTTCTCTGATACCGAACAAATCACTCTTTCTGCAGTTCGCCGTATTATTCAAAAGGTTAGCCCAGAACATATCTGGGAATTGATGCAAATCCGTGAATGCGACCGTGTAGGCATGAAAAAAGCCGAGGCACCGTATCGTCTCCGTAAATACCATGCCATGATCGATGAAGCACTTCGTGACCCTATTTCTGTAGGCCAGCTGGCAATTGATGGTGAATATCTGATTAAGACGTTACACATGAAACCGGGACCTAGAATGGGCTGGATTCTGCACGCACTATTGGAAGAAGTGCTTGATAACCCCCTTATGAATACTATTGAAAAACTCCATGAACGAGCACTAGACCTCGAGGAACAAGACGATGTAACACTCAAAGCGCTTG
>JAIEON010000095.1 GCA_019750345.1 Patescibacteria group bacterium | reverse complement strand
TATCCTAGCCCAGGAATCGTGTGGATAAGTGTTTTATCTGTGTCTCCTAATTTTGTTCGAATATTTACTACATGAGTCTCAACACTATTAGTAAGCGGGTCAGCATGTATTCCCCAGACATGTTCAAGGATACTCATACGTGAGACCACCATCCCCTTTTGGGACATCAAACATTCTAAGAAAGCAAACTCTTTTGGAGTAAATGCTATCTCCTTATCGTGCAAGGTTACGCGATGTGCTGCAACATCAAGCACGACAGCTCCACTAGTATAAACAACTGTTTTTATTTGAGTGGGTCGACGAAGCAGTGCCTTGACTCGAGCGGTCAATTCATTAAATGCAAACGGTTTGGTCATGTAATCGTCTACACCAAGATTCAGTAACTCAACCTTGGTTTCTATTTCACCAACAACTGAGAGCATAAGTACCGGCATAGTCTTGCCGGACTCTCGAAGCTCAAGGCACACTTGTTTACCATTTTTCTCTGGCATCTGGTTATCAAGTATAAGAAGGTCATAGGTATTGATCATACTTTTTTGTAGAGCAATCCTGCCGTTCTCGGCAATATCTACTCTGTACCCTTCTTCTGTAAGAGCTTCTTGAAGAAATTCTCGCAGATCCTTATCGTCTTCAGCCACTAAAATATTCATACTGAAATTTTACACAGTAATAACAAAAATACCTAGAGAATATTCTCTAGGTATTTTCTATGGCGCAAACGACGGGACTCGAACCCGCAACCTCTCGCGTGACAGGCGAGTGCTCTAACCAGTTGAGCTACGTCTGCAATAATTTAATTCTGCCCCGAAGAGCATGGTGTCGATGGGAGGGAACGATCCTCCGACCTTAGCTTTATGAGTGCTACGCTCTAACCAACTGAGCTACATCGACAAG
This sequence comes from Patescibacteria group bacterium, assembly GCA_019750345.1. Lineage (GTDB taxonomy): Bacteria > Patescibacteriota > Minisyncoccia > Phycocordibacterales > UBA9973 > UBA4124. The sequence goes on along the minus strand of JAIEON010000095.1, from coordinate 1,486 downwards.
TGAGGAGCAGCAGAGAACTCGTTCGCTTGCTGTCCGAACGCAGTCGATGCAACTGATTACATCGACGAGCTCCTTATTCGCTGTTTACTACAGCCTAAAGAATATAGCATATCGGTAGCAAAATTCAAGCACGTCTCCGAACAAGAAAACACAAAAGCCGGTAGTACCGGCTTTTGTGTTTTCTTGTTGCGGGAACCCGAATCGAACGGGTGCCTTAAGGTTATGAGCCTTACGAGATACCACTTCTCTATCCCGCGATGTATTAGGGTTGTATTGTACAATCTATAGCACAACAATGCAAGCCTAGTGATTTCTTCGAATCTTGCGCAGTACCCAAAGAATCAATACTAACAACGCCAGTGCGCCCCACTGCCAATTACGCACTATCCAGGTGATACTATCTATTCCGGTATTTTTGGCAGTAATTATTATACTCGGTGCGTCAGTAGCAGTAAGTGATATCTGTTCTTCACTTTCTATACCAAGCACTTGCCCTTCCCTTTTTTGATCAGTTAATGGTGGAGGATTTTTTTGAGATTGAATACTTTCCGCCAGTGCGTCAGTATACGAGTCTACTTTTTGTGTCAAACCAACAATCGTGTTTATAGCAGTATCTTTGACCGTCTCAAGTGTGAGAGGTTTTGAAGGAGTAACAGGAACGACAACTACTGGTTTTTTGATCTCAAGCGTCGTCGTAGTTTGTATAACGCTCATCTGTACATCTGAACCTTCAATATTCACACTAACTGCGTGAGTACCTTCAGTTGTTTTCCATGCGACACTAAGCGGTGTCACACTACGCGGAGCTGCAACGAACGCATCACTTCCGAGTAATACTTCACCATCTTTAAATACTGCTACTCCAGTAATCTCTGTATCAGATTCATTATAAAACGCAGTATTAATTTTTATAGTGGTATCAAATACTACTGGACTACTGTCATACCAAATACTTCCGACCAACCCAGCATTCATCGGAAGAGACTGGGCACTCACTCGCGTAGTAATACTTACTAATGCGAAAATAATCGCATACAAATAATACCTACTCATTACCACTCGCTCTGCACCACCTCAGGACTATGCACATACTCTGTTTGTGAAGTCTCTAAATGATTACTTGAAAGAAAATTATTACCAATAACAATCCCCCCAATCACCGCCACTACAGCCAGTCCGTTGGTAACCAAGTCTGGGTGCTGAGTGTTTATTTTGATAAGAATAGTAAGTACAACCACTGCAGCGATAATACCCATCACGATCATCAAGATAGTGTTAGTAGTGTGTGTAGGAGAAGCCTGTGCTCGCTCTGTGAGAGTTGGTGTATCCACAGAACTACTAGCTACTACTTCTGCACTAGGCTCAACTTCTACCGGAGATTCTGCTCCGAGAACATTTTGATCTGGGAGTTCTGGTGAAGCGACAGCTATAGTCCGCGATGTATCACGAGTAGCTGTAGCACCCTGGGACTTATTGACTAGTGGTA
>JAIEON010000097.1 GCA_019750345.1 Patescibacteria group bacterium | reverse complement strand
CATCTCGCAAATATTACTCGATATCTCAAATAATTATGTTACAACAATCACTTGCTTTTATAGACGTTGAAACCACCGGGCTCGACCGCGACAAACATGAAATAATAGAACTCGGTGTTGTCATCGCAAAAATGAAAGACGGTGTACTCACAGTGGTAGACGAACTTGATGTAAAGATTCATCCAGAACGTATTGAAGATGCCGAACCTCAAGCACTACGGGTAAACGGGTACGATGAAGCAGAGTGGTTGTTTGCGGTGTCGCTCGAAGACGCAATGAAAACATTTTCTGAGAAAACAGAAGGGTGTATTTTTGTCGCACATAACCTGACATTCGATTACGGATTCATTGAAAGTGCGTTTAAGAAGACTGGAGTAGAGAATAAGATGCACTATCATAAGCTTGATACCATCGCGCTGGCATTTGGAATCTTGCACACCAATGACGATATCGGCAAACTCTCACTCCGCGCACTCTGTGAGAAATATGGTATCGAAAACAAAAAAGCACATAGTGCATTTGCTGATTCATATGCGACGTACGAAGTATTTAAGAAACTAATGAATTTGAAATAAGTGTTATACTTTTATTAATGAAATCTATTTCTCTCAAACGCGGTTTTACTCTTATTGAACTCCTGGTTGTTATTGCAATCATCGGTATACTCGCGTCAGTTATTCTTGCGTCTTTGAATAGTGCACGGATAAAAGCTCGTGACGCACGCAGAATGCAGGACATACGAACTCTTCAAACAGCACTAGCGATGTATTATTCTAGTAATGGCTCATACCCTACTGCCGTAGGGTGGGCAAATTCAAGTGATGCAGCAAAATGGGATGAATTAGCAACTGCCTTGGGAATGTCTATTCCGGTAGATCCTGTAAATCAAACAGGAGTAGCGGGTGCTGCAGATCCAGCAAAATTTTTAAACTACACGTATTCAGCGCAAGTACCAGGTCCATCAGAACTGGTAGGGTGCCCCCTTGGTCAAGGATATTTCCTTATGTATCGACTTGAAAAAGGTGATGCGACTGGTGCAGATAGAGGTGGCGTTCGCCAATGTTCAACTGGTAATACTATATATCGTGGTAATGGTGCAATTACTGTCGGTGTGACACCTGTATAAAAAATGTGTACTGCTCGGCAGCACACATTTTTTATTTTGTGGTAGTATCATTTTGTAATGAACGAAACTAGTAAAAAAGAAACAATCGCAGTGGGGATTTCAGGTGGGGTGGACTCGTCTGTTGCTGCATATCTGCTCAAACAGCAGGGCTATAATGTCATAGGTATCTTTGTGAAAACCTGGTCACCAGAGTGGCTTCCTTGTACCTGGGTAGACGAGAAGCGCGATGCAATGCGTGTTTGTGCGGCACTTGATATTCCATTTTATTTCCTTGATGCTGAAGTTGCCTATAAGCAGGGTGTAGCAGAATACATGATCAATGAATACAAGGCAGGGCGAACACCGAACCCTGATGTGCTTTGTAATAGAGTGATTAAGTTCGGTGTGCTGTGGGAATACGCCCAATCACTTGGCGCGACAAAAATCGCAACAGGACACTATGCTCGCACTGATGGTGTGTCACTTATGAAGGCAGTAGACCCGAGTAAAGATCAATCATATTTCTTGTGGATGATTACCCAGCCAGAACTAGTTCATATTATGTTCCCTTTGGGGCACTTACAGAAAAACGAAGTACGAAAGCTTGCAGAAGAAGCAGATCTTTTTACTGCAGTAAAAAAAGACAGCCAAGGAATTTGTTTCTTGGGAGATGTAGATATGAGAGAATTTCTTTCTCATTATATTGAACAAAAAAAAGGAGAAGTTGTTGATGGTACTGGTGCTGTAGTAGGTGAGCATGATGGTGTGTGGTTCTATACGATAGGGGAACGCCACGGATTTCGTATTACAGTCAAAGATAGTGATAGGGTTCCGTATTATGTAGTCGGGAAAGATATTAAAACAAACAAACTTATTGTTTCCTCTCAAATAAAAAATAGTACGAGTTCAAGTGACACTACTACAGTGATACTTCGTGCGATGAACTGGTACACAAAACCTGATGAACACAAGACCTATACGTCACAAATTCGTTATCATGGAGCTCTCATTGGGACTGAATATATTGATGAGCAAACAATCAAACTACATACAATAGAAGTACTTCCTTTGGGGCAATCAGTAGTACTCTATGATGGAGAGAAAGTAGTAGGGGCAGGGATTATTGAAAGCGCGTAAGTATTGACAGGATAGGGAACGAAGCGTACTCTTCAAAAAAACCTTAACCCTTAACAATATGAAAAAGATCGTATCTATACTGTTTGTATTGCTACTTGCAATGCCTACAATGTTGTTTTCACAGCA
>JAIEON010000016.1 GCA_019750345.1 Patescibacteria group bacterium | reverse complement strand
ATTCACTACGAATAGTAAAGGAAATACGAGCAGTGTCAGGTGCACGCTCAACAGTTCCCTGTCCTGTTACTGAGATTGTATTTCCTACTGGGAGACCACTACCGATATAGCGATATTCTTTGAGCTTCGCACCGATTGCAACCAAAAGAAAAATTCCTCCTAATACAAGTACTGTTACTGCCACTTTAATAAAAGTTGTTTTTTGCTGTTGTGTAAATTCATTCATCATATACTTTTATTATACACGTTTTTTACTATTTTCAGTTAAGAGTATCTGCTATAAGCTTTCCGTCACCGAGAGTGATAATACGATCAGTAAGTGCAGCATACTCTGGTTCATGGGTCACCATGATAATAGTTTGCCCTTCTTTATTAAGCTCTAAAAATGTATCAAGGACAGTGTGTGAAGTATCAGAGTCAAGGTTAGCCGTTGGCTCATCAGCGAACAGTACCTTTGGACTATGTCCTATTGCACGCGCAATTGATACTCGCTGTTGCTGCCCTCCAGAAAGTTCACTCGGGAGATTATTCACTCTATCTCCTAGTCCGACACGCACCAATGCGCGTGTTGCTTTTTCTCTCGCAACAGATTCTTGCATCCCCTGCATCAACAACGGAACCATCACATTTTCGATAGCGGTGAGCGTTGGTAGTATTGCGTAATCTTGAAAAATATACCCCAGAGCGTTCAATCTCATGAGTGTACGATCATCTTCATTGAGTCCAACAGATTCAACGCCGTCGATAAATACTTGCCCACTTGTTGGCATATCGAGTAGTCCAAGCTGATAGAGTAATGTACTCTTCCCTGAACCACTCTTCCCTGTAATCGAAACAAATTGCCCACTCGGCACCGTAAACGATACATCCTCGACTGCATGTATTTCTACATCACCACTTTTAAATGTTTTAAATAAATTTTTTACTTCAATCATATAATTATCTTCCTAAAATTGCGTTGAGTGTATTTTGTTTAATAACGATACGTGCAGGAATGTATCCAGCGACTATAGTTGCTATAAGTAATATCGCTGTGCGAAGTGCTGTACCAGAAACAGTCGCCACAAGAATACCGTCAGAGAATGGAAAATCAATTGGGTTCGCTGCAAAATACGGCTTCAATAATCCAAACACTACGGCGATACCAATAGCTGAACCTGCGAGTGCATAAAATATTGATTGAATAATATATGATACGGCAATAGCTCTCGGACTAATACCTATTCCTTTTAAAATACCAATAAATCTTCTTCGAGTGATAGCATTTACGAATATCACAATAAATATTGTGATAGCCGCAACTACCAACCCAATTGAACTAATAGCATTCCCAAGAATAGCAAATGTTGCTTGAATGTCTTTGAGGAATTTAGGCATCGCCTCTTCATTGGTTTGTACTCGCGCGTATTCTCCTACACCTGCATCAAGGAGCATCGCTTTAGCTACTTTAGGATCAGTTCCCTCATTGAGCTGTATTGCAACTTGATTGGCATTAAAGTCACGTCTTCCAACAAGAGCACGGGCTTCACTGGCAACCATTACCACCGAACTGTCAAAGATGTCTACCTTACTCGAGATGACTCCTTTAACGTAATACTCTTTAGAAGTTTCTCCTCCGACTGTGACTTTGATTTTAGAACCTATTGCAACATCTTTCAGTGTTTGAAATCCTGGCGCTTCAATTGGTACATATTTATACAAAAGATTCTTTCCTACAACGACACTATCTGTATCAGTAGGCCCAATAAATGAACCTTCTACAATAAATTGTTCAATCCCAGAAAAATTACTTTCTACAGAAGGATCAATCCCGAGTAGTGACGCACCTGCCCCATCACGGAGTGTGCCCGCTTTTACAGTACTTCGATAATTACTTTCTACTCGCGCACTTCCGGTGTAGCGCACAGCGATAGCATGAAATCCTGGAATAGTTTTTGCAGTAGCTATAACTTCTGGAGTGTGTTCTATATATGATTTATTAAGATATGGCGAGATCGTAATATCTCCAGATGAATACTTACGATCAGCATCAATAGACCCTTCGATAAGCCCGATCAAAATACCTCCTACTACTACTAAGTTCAAGAAGGTTAACAGCATGACAAAAATAATCAATCCTGTCGTATAACGACTCGCGCGCTTAAGCTCTCGCTTAGCGAGAAACATCCCAACTCGAACGTCAGTTTGTAATGTACTCAATCGACTTTTTTTATGTTCCATAGTGAGCTTAATTATTTAGCACTCCAGAGTACTTTATCCCCTTCAACGAGACCACTCACGACTTCAACAATGTCTCCATCTCCACGGAGACCGAGAGTAATCATTCGCTCTTCTGTTTTATTCCGACGAGCATCCAC
>JAIEON010000047.1 GCA_019750345.1 Patescibacteria group bacterium | reverse complement strand
GCTCGTCGCGGCTCTCGCGTTGTCAGCCTGCACGCCGGAACGACCGCAGCCGGTTGCGACGGCCCAGCCCGTCGCGCTCGTCACCAGGGTTGCCAGAAACGTCTTGCCAGACGAATTTCGGGGGAGGTGGGTGATTCCCGCTCATTTCCCGAACCCTGTTATCAGGGAGGTCAGTGTCGAGCCAGATGGGCAGGCGCTCATCTCGGTGAAGCTTCCGACCAGCAACCCGTTCGTCATCCCCATGCGTTTTCTGCGCATGCAGGAAGTGGACGGGCGAGACTTCGCTGTCTTTGTGGGTCTTGGCGGTCGCCGGACGGATACCTGTTTCGTCGAAAGCGATAAGCTCACGTGCAGCACCATCGAAGATGGTCGGAGCTTCGGACCATGGGGTGTGGTTCGTCCCTCAGGCTGATCTCTGCTTTTTCTCAAGACTATAGTTCTCAATCGTCAACCCAAAGCACTCTGCTTTGGGTTTTTCATATTCACATAGTTTTGCCATGTAAAGTTCTTTAGGTGATATAGTCTTTGTATATGAGGCAAAGAATAAATTTTATTCGTAAATTGCCATTTGCTTTTGTCGGTACGTCATTAGGCGCCCTTTTGTCGCCCTTGGTTAGCGGTGCTCTGCAGATGAATAATTCATTCGATCAAGAGGCACTAATTCGTGATATTACCCAACCGTTTATCAATAATGCTTTCGCAGATATACCTTCATGTGGCGCTAGTTGTGACTCAGATGGTCCAGGATGTACCGGTGGTCCAGGTTCAGCATGTAATGGTTCTCCGGGGTGTGGATTTGGTAGTGATACCTGTTCTGATCCTGGAGGCAATTGCTCTGGTTGTTCAGGTTGCAATTGTAGTGACTGTAGCGGGGGTGGTAGTGCCGGAACTGGTAGCTGTGATGCGGGTAGCTGTTCTTGCGCTGGTGATTCAGCGTGCGGAAGTGACTGCAGTTGTTATTAATGAAAAATTGAGAGGGATAAGGAACTCTGTATGTACGAATCATTTCTCAATAAAAAAAACATCTATCGAGCATTCTTTCTCACTATATTGTTTTTAGTAAGTTTGATTATAATTTTTTCTCAAGATTTTTTTACTCAAAATACTCAGCAAGAAAAAGCAACAATGATATTTGACGAAAAAACACAGTCAGGTGGGGAAATTTCTCGTTTTATCACAGACTTTGTAAATACATCAGTACGCATAGACGATGTAGGCAAGATGACTGCTCTTGTTGAGTGTAATATAGTCACGAATACGTGTGCTCCTGGTTCTGATATCGAGGAACCACCATACTTGAGTTTTGTTATTATGAGTCTCAAAGATTCAGGTAATTCAGAACACAGCAAAAAAGCAGACGATCTGATGGAGGCGGTCATGGGTCGATGCGTAGAAGATGTGCGCTATTGCGATCGAAATACTTTTGCTTTATTTAGTTATTACCAAAGCACAAACGATGAGCGATACAAAGAAGCACTGCTTCGTCTGGAAGATGATCTTCTAAAAGAAAAAACGCCTTATGTTCTCGTTGCTCAAAATATACCAGCAAAATGGTACTTGTTATATAAAGTTACTGAAAGAGAGGAGTATAAAAAGAATCTCTTAGAGCTTGCTGATAGATTTATCAATAATTCTTTCTCTGAGGTTATTGGAATGCCGGAGATATATCGTGAAGCTGACTTTGTTGTATATCGTAGTATGCCAGAAACAGTCTGGAGTGTGATGGTGCCTGCGTATGAGCTTTCCGGAGATAAAAAGTATTTAGAATATATAAAAGCATTCTATAAGAATGCAAAAATTGAAAATCATATCGTTGATATTTGGAATGCGCCGGGTGGTGCGAGTGATGTTATAAAATCAGTAGAAGCGCTTATCCAACTCTCTGTACTTGATAGTGAGTCAGCAGGTGAGCATCGAGCGCTTGCAAGAACTCTATTAGAAACAGTTCTTCGATATTACTGGGATACTCCCGATAGAGTTATAGTAAATGGTGACTTCGGAGTGTTTACAGAAAATATGGGCAAAAGAATAAATCTCCAAGGATGGCTCGCTGTGTTGATGGAGGACTTGAAAGAAGAAAGTTTCAGCGTATACACAAAAAATCAAGTCACGCAGTAGCTTTGTTATTTTTTGTAAGTTGCTGCTGCTTTCTTGGGGGTGTTGGCGTTCTGGTATACTATCCTGCCAGGCTTTCTAGCTTATGATACGAAGTGAAAAGGATAAAAATTTAAATGTGCTGCATGGTGATATAGACGCCAGGTCGTGGATTAAGCGATTTTACGTAATATCAAAAAGTCCGTTTCTTCCGGAGTC
>JAIEON010000057.1 GCA_019750345.1 Patescibacteria group bacterium | reverse complement strand
CCCAGACATTTGCAGAATCCAGAGCATCCATAACCTTATGAAAAAATGTTTTAAACCCTACCCTCTCTGGTAGGAGACTAGTGAAATATTCACTATACGATCGTGCAAAGAAGTTAGCGATTGGTAACAGTCTCGTATCTTGTGCTTCATCTTCATCCCAAAAATCGTCATAGATAATAAACGCTGTCCAAAAAAAACTATTTGCTACCCCCATTTCAGTGACGTACTTTTTGGTTTGGGTGTTCATGCCATTACCGAGTGCGAGTGTCATATAATACGCCATCAACGACATTTGTTTGTCAGGATTTCCTGCAATAGTTCTCTGTATTACTGCCAACGCTCGCTTTTGCATATCACGAGGAAACGCCTTGAGACGATTTTTTATATTCGTACGCATAGCAACAAACAACTCTTTCTCTTGTCGACTGAGTGTACTTTTTTTGACTGAATCTTCTGGTACGAGAAATGTTTTTCCCTCAAGAAATTCAGTTAGCGCAGGTAGTTCGATATCATATAACCCCAAAAACCGAGCAATTGCCGTATTCGTCTCACTATCAAAAATCTTTGGCTGAATAGACCCATTGGTAAATGTCGAATAATATGGACCACCTGGTTTACTTTCGATAGTAAAAAGTTGTTCAACAATAAGCGCCATCGGACGTCCTTCAAGTAGCTCTTTGTCTTGTAGCGCAATCTCGTACAGAGCTAAAAAAGTCTCAGAAACTGAATGAGTAAATGTTAAGATCTCATCACGCCGAATAATAAGATCATCTTTGATTATATTCATATAGTATTTTTAGGAAATATGAGAGTAAACAACGTCCCAGAAACAGGACTGCTCTCTACAGTCACGGTTCCATTAAAATCTTTTTCGATAATAGTTTTGGCTATCGAAAGACCTATTCCACTACCTTTGGTTTCCTGTACAGGCTTTGTTGTAAAGAAAGGCTCAAAAATAGCATCGATATGTTCTTGATCAATCCCTACACCATGATCAAGTACGGTACACATACTATGCGTTGAGGTCTGACTAATATTCACAACTACCGTACGGTCTTTTTGATCCTGTGGTGCGCCATCATAGGCATCAATTGCATTGGTTATAAGATTCAATAGGATCTGACTAAATCGTACAGGCTCTCCTAATAACACAATGTCATCTGGTACAACCAATACTAGTTGCACTTCTGCCACCTGTGCTTTATACGAAAGAATATCAATAACTTGAGAAGCCTCTTCTCTCAAAGAAAATTCTTTGAGCTCTCCCTGTTTCCCTATTTGCTTGCGTACTGCTCGAATAAATCGCTCCATTCTTTGAGCCGCAACAAATGCTTTTTCAAGATAGTGTTGCGCCCGAAAAAGATCCCCTTCTGTCTGACCTTCTGTTTTTGCTTTCTCAACGTTCAGTGAAACTGCAGAAAGTGGGTTCATCAAATCATGAAACAATCCAGAAGAAAGTCTGCCGAATTCTGCAAAGCTATACAACTGACTAATCTTTTCAAGCTGGGTCTCTTTTAGTTCTCTTGTTCTTTCTTCAACCAATAATTCCAGCGAATCACGCTGTGCACGCAGTGCTGCCTCAGAGATATGTGCACGCCTCAATGAACGTTCAGTTTCTCTATTAGAAAGCCATGAGAGAGTTGCCGCCACAATAAAAATAATACAAGTCATCAATGTATCTTGCTGGCTCCATGGCAACACTTTCCACGAAGTGTCAGCGACAATAACATTGTGTAACTGTAGATTACCTAGAACAAACAATGATAAAACAAGGAGGGCTGTTATAACAAAACTAAATCTCGTACTAATTAATACTCCTGCCATAACAATGACCAGCATATCTATCAGTAATGCAGCTGTCACACCAACACTCCACTGATACGACATAAGCGAAGTGAACAAAAGAAATATTGCGATAATAATATACGCCGAAATTCTAAAATATCCTTTTCGAGAAAGTACAAACAAAAGAAGTAATACTCCCAAAATAATACTCATAGGCACAAACAAAGAATATGCCGATGTAGCAAAACGAGTAGGATCAATAATCGCAATAGTGAGATTACAGAGCAGTGCTATGGCAAAAATAGTAATCGATGCCAACAATAACACATTGAGAATAAACTCTCTTCTTTGAGAATCTTCTCCTATAGAGCGCGGTATCAATAATTTATTCATATCTATTCATTATAAAAATCGCACATTCATAATAATACTGAATGTGCGATTTTTACTTGTACTATTATTCGAGAGACCAAGGGTCTCCGGCGATCATGGTTTTTGCAGTAAGAGTAGCAACGGCTTCTGTCGT
>JAIEON010000040.1 GCA_019750345.1 Patescibacteria group bacterium | reverse complement strand
GTATATTGCAACGCATTAATAGATAGAGATATACTTACGATATGGATAAAAATAAATTTTACATCGGACTGATAGTGTTTATTGTTGTATTCGGAGGCGTGATTGCTATCAAGTCATTTTCAACAAAAAGTGCTCTTACGGTTATAGGGCCAGATCAAACACTTCCAGAAACAGTGGCTCCAATAGTAGAAGAGCAGCCTTCTGAAACTACTAATCCAACAGTTAGTGCTCATCCATTACTCAATACAACATGGGTGTGGCAAAAAACTACCTATCTTAATGGTACAGAGACTATTGCACCTGCAGGAAAATTTGTTATTACGTTTAAAGATGATATGACACTTTCGAGTACTACTGATTGTAATGGTATCTTTAGTAAATTTATTGTCGATGACGAAATTCTTAGTATTGGACCAATTGCTTCAACAAAGATGGCGTGTGCCGGAGAAACACTTGAGACACTGTATACACAAGAACTCGGACGTACAGCGTCACATGTCATTAAAGGAAAAGAGCTTCGACTCATTCTTTTGAAGGATGCTGGTGTAATGGTGTTTAATGAAGCACTTTAGTATTACAACTCAAGAAAGAAAAGGATTTAAAAGCGACACGATTTCGTATAGTATTATTGAAACAACTTTCGGGTTGTGTCTGGTAGCAACTGCGGACAAAGGTGTGGTCGCAGTATTGTTTGCGGATACTAAGAAGGCGTTACTAGAAGATTTGCAATCACGATTTAAGAATTCTTCTTGCAAAGAAGGATCTACAAAATGGTCACAATCTGTACAGCATTATTTAAACGGTATAATGACAGATACTAAAATCCCATTACAGCTTATAGGAACGCCATTCCAGACGGAAGTATGGAAAGCACTGTTAGAAGTGAAAAGTGGTACAACGTGTGACTATGGTGCTATTGCAGAAAAAATAGGGGACAAAAAGAAATCTCGAGCTGTAGGTACTGCGATTGGTAATAATCCAATCGGATATATTATCCCGTGCCATCGAGTGTTGCGTAGTGACGGAGGTATGGGAGGATATCGATGGGGAATTGAGCGCAAAAAGGCAATGCTCGATTACGAAACTTTGAAGAAATAATTATTTTTGAAGATACGTTCCGTTCTTCATTTTTTCTTCGATAATTGCTCCAGCAATTCGCATTCTTTCTGAGTTTGAACTTTTTTGTTCGCCGTGTCGACGGTATACATAGGTACTTCCGGGTAGGCGAGTAAGTGTAAATCCTTTTCCTAAAATTTGTAGCCACATATCAAGATCTTCCATATTGCGAAGGTTTGGATCAAAGCGTAGGGTTTCAAAAACTGACTTTTTGATAAGTGCTGAGCAACTGGGAATATAGCCCTCTGCCATTACTGCAATATCTTCGCCTTGAGCTTTTGTGATAAGGCGTGCGTGTACCTCTTCGGTTGAAGCTAGTGCATTTATAGGTTTTGTTTCTGTTGCATTTTCAAAAAGCATTTCATAGTCACCGTACACACCGTCATTTTCGGGATGAGATTCAAGAAATGCGACCTGGCGCTCTAGTTTATTAGGAAGATAATAGTCATCGGAATCCAAGATACTAATGTACTTACCTGTTGCAGTATCAAGACCTGTATTGAGGGCTCCAGAGCGAAGTTTGTTTTCTGGGTGATGAATAACTCGAATACGGTCATCTTGTTGTGCAAGACTATCTGCAATACTTCCAGTAGTGTCAGTCGAAGCATCGTTGACTATGAGCACTTCTATATCTGTAAGAGTTTGTTCTAGTACTGAACGAACGGCAGCTTCTAGGTATTTTTCGCGATTGTGGGCGGGGATAATGATTGAAACTAATGCCATATGTCTCTATGGTAGCATCAAAGAAAACACCATATACCCTAGACAAACTCGATTTTATACAGTATAATTTAGACCTTATGGCACGTATCAAAAAAACGCTGAAAATCCTTTATAATGAATATCATTCTAGTATTTCCAGTAAGAATATAAGCCCACAAGGCGGACCTCTTCGATTTTCACACAATTTTAGAAAGTTCTTTCTTGCTGGTGGCGCCTTTGAGCTTTCACCAGTACTTTTCTCATATGGAGATGGATCTGTAAAACCTTTTTCTCGGGTTACAAAAGCGAATGGCTTATCGTTTAATGAGATTGTCTATGATCCAGAATATGTACGTAAGTCATATACAATGGATTTGTCCAAGAGTCAGTTGGTT
>JAIEON010000081.1 GCA_019750345.1 Patescibacteria group bacterium | reverse complement strand
GAAATCAAAGCTATCGCCCGTGAACCAGGGTCTCGCTCAAAGATCGCCGTATGGACTGAAGACTCAAACATCGACCCAGTGGGATCATGTGTTGGTCAAAAAGGAGTACGTGTATCAACAGTGATGAACGAGCTCTCAGGTGAGAAGATCGACATCATCGAATGGTCACCGGACGCAGCAGAGTTTGTACAAAAATCTCTCTCTCCTGCAAAAGTACTTGATCTTGAATTGAATGACGAAGAACACAAAGTAAGTGTAGAAGTAACTCCAGACCAACTCTCTCTCGCTATCGGTAAAGGCGGACAGAATGTACGTCTTGCAGCAAAACTTACTGGATGGAAAATCGATATCAAAGGAACAGAAGCTGAAGCAACTGTTGAAGGAGAGAGCGTAGAAGGCGACGACTTTGTTTCTCTCAAAGACCTTGCAGCAAAAACTGACGAAGAAGTAGTAGCCGTAACTGATGTTGAAGAAAATGTAGCTACTGACGCTGAGACTATCACGCCAGAAGTAGAAACTACAGAAGATGATTCATTACCAGTAGAAAAGGAAAACGAATAATATGAACTTGCTTCACGATATTACCGCTGGAAAAAATACTCCAGAGATCATTAACGTTATTATTGAAATCCCAAAAGGATCAAAGAATAAATACGAGATCGATAAAGAAACTGGTCTCATCATGCTTGACCGTGCAATGCACACTTCACAAGACTACCCGTTTGACTACGGCTTCATGCCACAGAGTCACTGGGAAGACGGCGACCCCTTGGATGTAGTAGTACTTACTACCTACCCACTCGCTCCAGGAATTCTTGTTAAGGTTCGCGCAGTTGGTGTACTCAACATGATCGACGACGGAGAAAGTGATGCCAAAATTATCGCAGTGCCTGAAAAGGATCCACGATTCGACGGCGTGCAAGATCTCTCAGACGTGAACACTCACACCATCAAAGAAATCGAACACTTCTTCTTGACCTACAAACAAATCCAAAACAAAGTGGTAACCATCCCCACAATTGGAGACAAGGCAGAAGCTCATGCGTGTATCTTGAAATCGCAAGAGCTCTACAAAGCAAAATTCCAGAAATAATTCTGAATTCCGAAAAACACCCCAGGATTGGGGTGTTTTTCTTTGGTAATACTCTTCCCTATTAGTCGTCTCTATGGTATATAATACACACAACAGTATGAAATATATTCTCGCTACAACTACATTAGTGCTTGCAATCGTTGGTTTTTCAACATTTTCTTATGCGCAGACACCAAAAACTCCCGTGGTAGCACCTGCTCCTACTCTTTTTGATGCAAATGCGAGTGCACCTCTATCTGTTCGCAAACAACTCGTAGATACCAATCTCCGCGACCTTCTTGTACGATTAGATACTATTTTGACACGAGTAGAAGTTGCCAGTGCTCGACTACAAAACAATGGTATCAACACTACACCAGCCGATAGTGCACTTATTACTGCAAAAACAGCACTAGTCACTGCAAAAACACAGCTTGATATCTTTAGTGCAACAGTAGTAGACGAAAAGCCTGCAACTGTTATCACGCTGAGATCTCATGCCAAATCTGCTGAAGATAATCTCAAACTAGCACGTACTAGTATTATTGAAAGTCTTGCTACCCTCAAAATAACCCTTCAAACTCAATAAGTCATGGATAATAAAAAACTTGGCTCAACATCGCTCGAACGTATTCCAAAAGATTTTCTCAATCCAAAAAGAAAAACCAATAGAATGTTGACGCTGATTATTATTATTCTTGTCACCATACCAGCAATACTGTTTCTTAAATACCGACAAAATCGTATACAACAGCAATCACAAGAAGTTGTACCAGTGAGTTCTGTTCAAACAACTCCATCTTCTATGGGAGAACTCGAACAATCACTCAACGATACAGAAATTCCTTCTTTTCACGAAACACTCTAGTCAAAACTAGGGTGTTTTTGTTTCGTGCGCCAAAGCTTTAGTGCCGACGACCCGTGACTCGCAATAGCCCTACTCCCATGCTAGAATGCCGGCATTATGGAAAAAAATAACACAGACAAATACACAGTAACTATTACTCGACTTCCGGGAAGTATGGTTGAAATTAAAGGAGAACTCTCATGGGATGCATTTGAAATCTACGAAAAAGATTCATTCAAACACCTCTCTGCTAACCTCGAAATCGA
>JAIEON010000076.1 GCA_019750345.1 Patescibacteria group bacterium | reverse complement strand
ATAGGTCTAGGATATTAGCAGGAAACTGGGGTAAAGGCAAGGGTTTGGGGCTATATAAGGACAGGAAAGCCCTTTATTTGAGGTTTTTGAGGTACTCTACGAGCTTATCTACCCCTATTGATTCTTGGGCACGAGTAGAGACATTTCGGACCACTACTGATTTTTCTATAGCCTCCTTTTGTCCAATGATAAGGATGTAAGGGACCTTAGAGTTTTCCGCACTTCCGAGCTGGCTAGAGAGCTTGTCTTTTGCAAGGGCATGGATGATGGTGATGCGGGCTTTGCGTAGCATTTCAATAACAGGGAGAGACATAAGCTTTGCTCCGAAGCCAAGCTGGATAAGATAGAAGCGAGATTTTCCAATGCCTTTTGAAAGTGGTTTCTTTTCTTTCTTTTTAAATGAAATAGTAATACCAAGTGCAGGAACCTCACGTTTGAATCCTACTTTTTTGGACAATCGTGAGTATCGGTAGCCATGAGCAAGCACTTCGCTTTGGTCGCCGTCACCATTTCTGATTTCAAAAATAGTATGTGAGCAAAATGATGTAGCTCCAATGAGTCTGTGTGCAATGGTGTACGGAACATTGAAGGATTCAATGTGTTCTAGTACTTCTTTGAAGTGATCGCGTGAGTTTTCAGAAAGGAAACTGAGAGATTTTGGAGCTTGACCCTGTACATCAGAGTGTTTCGGGTCGTTACTTCGGAGAATATCAAAAATGTCACTCTTCGCCATTTTGCGAATATCTGCAGGGAAGCCGTTCATGTGTTTGCGTACGAACCCTGACACCATGCGTTCAAAGTCTCCAACAGAATCTTTGTCTCCAAGACTGTTTAAGTGGATAGACAGATTTTTGAAACCTTCGTCTTCAAGTATGGAAAGTGTTGCACGTAATGCGAGCGCTTCGGCAGAGCTTGTGGCGAGACCTAAGACTTCAAGCCCCATCGTAAACTCTGAAGATTTTTTATTGAATGTACCCGAAAGAGGTTTTTTGTATGCAATGAGTACTGGTTGTGGAGTGTGTTCAAAACCCCATGCTTCAAAAGACCGAAGAAGGGCAATTTTTTCTAGTACATCAAAGGTAAATGGAGCCTCTGTTTGTATACGCTTTGGTTCGTAGTAAGAATCTTTGACTGCTTTGAGGTTTTGCAGATCTTCTTTGGTAATTTCTGGAGTTTTGACAGGGAGGAAACCAAAATAGAGTGCAGTTTCAAATGGTTTTTCAAATTCCCGGAGTGTGTAGCCCGTGTCGCGATTGTTTTTTTTCTTTTCCGAAATCTTGGTAGGCATGTTACTTCACTGTATTAAGTAATGATGTTTTGTCACCAGGAAGAAGTCCTAGTTTTTTGAATGGGAGAATTTGGAGAATTGGTCGTCCTACAATGTCGTAGCTTGGCACTGGTCCCCACATGCGAGAGTCTGCACTTCCGAGTCTGTTGTCTCCCACAGCGAAGTATTCGTCTGCTTTGAGTGTGATTGTTGAGTCTTCAACTTTGGCAAACTCTATATATGGTTCGTTCAGAACAAATCCTTCTGGGTGAGCACCGTTTTTGATTGTGATAACTCCGTCGTTTATCTCTACGGTTTCAAGTGGAAGACCGATTACTCGCTTGATGAAATACCAACTTGGGTCTTTAGGATATTTGAAGATGAGTACAGAACCGCGTTCTGGTGTAGAAAATCGGTAAGAGAGTTGATCCACAATAAGATAATCTCCCGTTGCAAACGTTGGATCCATAGAAGCACCGTTTACAATGTATGGCTGTGCGATAAAGATACGAAATGGAACAACAATGATGAGGGCAATGAGAGCGAACTCAACCATTTCTCGGAAAAATCCTTTTTCCTTTGGTTCAATCTCAATTGCGGGAGTGTCAGCAGAAATATGTTTTTGTGATTGTTCGTTCATGAGAAATGTGATGCAAGCATTGTAGCCCACTCGTTCGGAGAGAGCAATTGACATGGTGAAAATAGTAGGTCAGAAAGAAAATATATGCGTTTCTGAAGAAGTTTTGTTAGTATGAGCGTATGTATATTATCGTCGGACTTGGAAATCCAGGAGCAGAATATGAAGAGACTCGTCACAATACGGGACGCATTGTGCTTTCAAAGTTTATCAAAGAGTACATAGATGAAGA
>JAIEON010000079.1 GCA_019750345.1 Patescibacteria group bacterium | reverse complement strand
AGTGTGAAAAAAGAGAGGCACGGTCAGTTGGAAATAGTTGAGCAGATTTAAATATAGTGATGCAGAGAACAAAGAAGTAAAAGTGTGGGGAGAAAAACCAAACTTAGCCTTTGCTCCAAAAACTCACATTGAACTCATGGAAAACTTGGACATGGCTGATTTTGAACGTGGCGTAAAAGTATCCGGTTTTCGAGGATATTTTTTGAAAGGTGATGGCGCACTCCTTAACATGGCACTCTGGAATTTTGTGATGGATCATTTTATTGCAAAAGGAGATTTCGTTCCTATGTTTGCACCGTCACTGGTACGACGTGAGCCATTTATGGGTACTGGGTACCTTCCTCAAAGTGAAGAAGATTTGTACAAAACTCAAGACGGAGATTTCCTTGCAGGAACCGCTGAAGTAGGAACAATGGGATATTTTATGAATGAGGTTATACCAAAAGAAAAGCTTCCTATGAAATTTATTTCATTTTCACCATGTTTTCGTCGGGAAGCGGGAAGTCACAGTAAAGATGTAAAAGGATTGTACCGCGTTCACGAGTTTTTCAAACTTGAACAAGTAGTGCTATGCGAAGCTAATCACGAAACTTCCGTAAAACATCACGAAGAACTGACTGCAAATTCTGAAGAGCTTCTTCAGGCTCTCAATATCCCGTATCATATCGTTGTAAATTGCGGAGGCGATCTTGGTCTTGGACAGGTAAAGAAATATGACATCGAATCTTGGAGACCTGGACAGAATGCATACGGAGAAACTCATTCATCATCATATTTTCACGATTTCCAAACCCGAAGACTCAATATTCGATATAAAAATAATGAGGGCAAGATGCAATTCGTACATTCACTTAATAATACAGCTCTTGCTACGCCACGAATTCTGATTTCCATCGTTGAAAACTATCAGCAAGCTGATGGATCGATTCGTATTCCAGATGTGCTACAAAAGTATATGGGTGGGAAAACGGTGATTTCAAAAACACCTAATGTAACACCGTAGATGCGTACTCAACCGCTCCGTTCCCCGAGACTCCTCAAGAAGAAACGGCAGCGCATCATTATGCGTAGTGTGCTCGGTATACTTGGTATGTCGGGCATAATACTGCTCCCTGTTTTTTTGTTGCGATTAGCTTTTTGGAGGGTTGATACTATTACCATTGTAGGTAATGCCGCTGTCTCAGAAGAATCAATTCGTCAGCTTGCAATGCAAAAGCTTGATGGCACCTACATTCATTTGTATCCAAAATCAAATATTCTTTTGTATCCAAAAAAAAATATTGAACAAAATATCCTCAATCAATTTTCTCGTATCAGTGAGGTGTCAATTAAAACAAAATCTCTCCATGAAATAGAAGTGGAGGTTATTGAGCAAAAGCCCATTGCGCTTTGGTGTGCGAATATAAATTCCGAATGCTATTTTTTGAATGCTGATGGGTACGTATTTGATGTAGCTCCACTATTTACTGACAATGTGTTTATTGTATATACCGGTAATATTATCGAAAAACCAATAGGGAATTACTTTGCTCCGGCAGACGAGTTTAATCGTATTCATTCACTCGTGACTCAAATATCAGAATTAAATCTTGCTGTTGATTCCGTTGATGCACTTCCTGATAATGATTATGCTCTCATGCTTTCAACGGGCGAAACAATATTTGTAACAACACGACAGAAAAGTGATGTTACATTTTCTAATTTAGAATCAGTATTATCTGATCCAAAACTCGCACTCAGAAAAAATGACGGTTTATCAGTTCTTTCTATTGATCTTCGGTTTGGGAATAAAGTCTTCTATAAACAGAAAGCGAAGTAGGCTATACTTATAGTATATGAATAGGTTGTTTTTTGTAGCACAGTACACCTCGTGGCACTACACAAAAGGTATGCGGGAACTTTTTCGTAACTGGATGGATTTTTTGTGGTTTTTGGCAGAATTTTTTTCACTCGGTATTTTAGTTAAAACATTACTCAGTCCTTGGGAAAGAATGGATGAAAGATATACATCAGGGTTTCATCCAAGTGAGATGATGCATACGTTTATTGTTAATACTCTCATGCGCGTACTTGGTC
>JAIEON010000026.1 GCA_019750345.1 Patescibacteria group bacterium | reverse complement strand
AATATTGAGTAAGGTAGCAAGTGCTGTGACAGAGTACGTATCTGCTGTTGCAAAAAGTACTGCTTGAATTGTTTGTGCTCCTGGTGTCATGTTATAGGGTTTCTTCTGTTAGGGGTTCACTTGTTGGTAGTGGTTTCTCTGATTGTTTTTCGAGAGAAATATCACTAAAGAGTTCATGCTGTTCTGCGGCAAGGAACCCTCTTCGTACAAGCTCAAGCATACCAAGAAAAGACACTATCGTATAGACTTTTTGACTTCGTTCGTCAGCATCCGGTGATTGTACTCGCACACTATTAAATGATACAGCACTTGCAACATGCTGTAGTGCATGCTCAATACGTTCGGTTAGTGTAGAAAGTACCTCACTGATTGAAATAGTCTTAAATACTCTGGCTTCAGGTTTCTTTGGCGCTTCTACTGGAGCACGTTTTACAGCATCTCCGATGAACCCTGTAAGGTCCTCTAAGTGAAGTTTGGGGTCTGGAGCAAAGACTACACCGGTCATACGGCGGACTCCTTCAAACGATAGTTTCTTGCCGTACTGTTTTGCGAGATCGCCTGCAACATGGCTAATAATCTGAAGCAGCGCCACACGTCGCTCGAGGTCTGTAATAGACTCTGTCTCCTCTAGGGTGAGAGAAATATTAGGAAGTAGCGAGCGAGCCTTGATAAGAATCAGGGTAGCTGCAACAGCGAGGAAATTAGCTGTCTCATCGGGGTGCATGCCGCGAGTACGCATGTAGTCAATGAAGTCTTCAGTAACAGATGCTAAAGAAACATCGTTCACGAATAATTTTCGTTTCTCGATCAACTCCAAAAGCACCTCAATCGGCCCTTCGAATGTCTCGTGTTTAACTTTAAAGGCTGCGTCGGTTTCCATTATGTTTTCTGTTTAATTTCTTCTTTGATCTTTTCCGCAAGTACTTGGCTGTAGCTTTTACTGACTCCGTTGTTATATTCATCTTTTCCGAGACTGGTATGTTCAATGTTTTCGCTAAAGACCTCGCTTGCTACTTCGAGCGCGAGCGCAGCATCAGCTTCTGAGAACCCATGCATTACTACTTGATCATTCAAGACACTTCCTTGCTCTGTGAGATCTTGGAATATCTTTACTCCACCATTATAGCCACGCTTCTGCAAGGTTTCCATATACTGTTTGTATTGCTCTGATGAAAATGCATTGAGGTCTTTGAGTGAAAGGTATGATTTAAACGTATCTGGATTTTTTGTATCTGTTCCCTCATTAATAGAGAAAAATAGCCAACTATTTGAATCTTTTGTACCTGAGAGTACGCGTACACCTTCCGCGATGTACCGTTCTTGTTGATCTTTTTTTGCAAGTTCCATCATCTCATGAGAAAACTGTGCAAATGCTTTTTCGTTTTCTTCAGATATCGAAGATTTATGTTCTCGGTTTGCTTTTATCGCCTCATCAACACTCTCTGACATACGCTGCCAGGGCGGCATACGAAGTTGATCATCATCAATAGCTAAGTAATGATCAATAGCATAGTCAACATATTGTTCACGACTTAGTGTAGAGAGATCTATTCCTTCACTTTTTGCTACTTTTGCAAGTTCATAACTAGCTACCCATCCTGAAAGTTTCTTATACTCTTGTATTTTTTCTGGAGACAGAACTTTTTCTTGTTGTGACGGTAATTCTTCTTGTTGAACCAGTGCTTGCTCTAAAGCTTCAACTTCTTTTTCTGAAATTTCACTTCTTTCTATTTCTACTGGCGCTCGTTTAATACCCAGCTCTTGTTCGAGTTGCGCAATCTTTTCTGCATCAGTAAGTTCTTTTTCTTGGGTATTTCCCAGTCGTTCTTCTACAGGAGTACGAAATGCTGGTCCAATACCTTGAAGTACCCATTCTTTATCTTCACCGTTTTGAATACGCTCAACATACTCATTTATTTTTTGTTCTGCTCCAGGAATGAGGTTCTCCATATATGTTCGTAAGTATATCGTTTATAACAAAAGAACCCAAACGGGTTCTTTTGTAGTATTATACTTTTGGTTTTTTGAGGACGATATGCAGTTCGTCGAGTTGTTTCTCTGAAACAGT
>JAIEON010000030.1 GCA_019750345.1 Patescibacteria group bacterium | reverse complement strand
CGTCATATGAAGATCCGCAAAATAAAAATACGATAACTGTTTTTGCGATGAACGGTGGAGGTCCTGGTAAAGAGCTCTACGTTCGCGAACATAGTGCAGCGCAAGGAGTTGGCTCTACCGCGGGTTCTGTTCATCATGTCGCATTCAGGGTAAAAGATGAAGAAGAAATAAAACAATGGATTGATTGGTTAGATAAGAATGGTATTCCCAATTCGAGTATTGTAGATCGTTTCTATTTCAAATCACTCTACTTTCGAATTTCTCAAGGGATTCTCTTTGAGCTTGCCACTGATGGTCCAGGATTTTCCGCTGATGAAGCCATCGAACACCTGGGCGAGAGACTTTCTTTACCTCCATTTTTAGAAATTCATCGTACAAATATAGAAGCAGGACTGGAACCGCTCTAACGAGTGGAAAGTTTTATTGTATAAGCACACAGGTGTAGTATAGTAGTAGTATGGATACACTAAAAAATAACTGGGTTCTCGTTGTTAGTGGAGCGCTTGTAGTATGTGCTGCAGTGTTCTTCGTTTCAGCAAGAAACTTTTCAAAACAAGGCGAATACGTAGAAGTTAAAGGACTCTCTGAAAAAATAGTAAAAGCAGACACCGCAATATGGTCAATGACGTTTGAAGTCAAATCAAACAGTAGTGATGCGCTCTATGCTGATACAGAAAAAAACATTACTTCAATCAAAACTTTTTTGAAGCAACAAGGATTTGAAGATACTGAGATTAGTGTTGCA
Organism: Patescibacteria group bacterium; assembly: GCA_019750345.1. Taxonomy (GTDB): domain Bacteria; phylum Patescibacteriota; class Minisyncoccia; order Phycocordibacterales; family UBA9973; genus UBA4124. Next base: position 1,289 of record JAIEON010000030.1, on the reverse strand, counting down.
CCATTGAACATCTATCAAGATACCTATAAGGATGCGGCATTTCGTTATAACTCAAGCAACCGTGTAGCGGTCTACACTAAAAAAGTTGATCTCGCAAAATCTGCATCAAACGAAACTCTCACATTGGTTAAGCAGGGTGTAGTATTGAGTCAAAACAATATTGAATTTGAATTCTCTGATCTCAATAGTATCAAACCAGAAATGCTCTCTGAGGCAATTAAAAATGCTCGTGATACTGCAACACAAATTGCTGATAACTCAGGTAGTGCTGTAGGAAGTGTTTCTCGAGGTAACCAAGGAGTATTTGATATTACAGACAAAGATCCTGGTTCACCTGAATTCAAGAAAATTCGCCTCGTATCAACACTACGATTCCTTTTGAAATAATTATATGAAAGGATATACCAGTACTATTGAATACGACACACTAGAAAATACTAATTTTAGAAAGGTGGTGTATACCGCACAGCATAGTCAGCTTGTGTTGATGAGCTTAAAGCCACTTGAAGAAATTGGACTTGAGACTCACTCTGAAAATGACCAGTTCTTTCGGTTTGAAGCAGGAGAAGGGAAGGTTATTATTAATGGTGTTGAGCATACGGTGACTGATGGTTCGGCTGTTATTATTCCTGCCGGTGCTGCACATAATGTGATTAATACTTCTCAAGAGCAAGACTTAAAAATGTATACTATCTATTCTCCAGCACACCATAAAGACGGAGTGGTTCATGCAACAAAGCACGACGCAGAACAAGATGATGAAGAATTTGATGGTGTAACTACCGAATAGTACGCGGGCTTACTAGGATTATTACTTTATAATTAATTTATGCAAAATAATAAAACAGTACTTAGTACAATAGCTGCTCTTATTATTGGTTTGGTTGTTGGATATCTTGTGTGGGGAAATACTCAGACTCCAAAAAACACACAAGGCGCACACATGATGCCCGACGGTACGATGATGAATAATGATGGCTCTGATATGTCGTCTATGATGATGGATATGAATGCTGCACTGAGAGGGAAAACTGGTGACGCATTTGATCAAGTATTTCTTTCTGAAATGATTGTGCATCATCAGGGAGCTATTGATATGGCAGAGCTTGCTCTCACTGATGCAAAACATCAAGAAATCAAAGATCTCGCCAAAGCAATTGTTTCTGCTCAAACGAAGGAGATATCAGAAATGAAGGCGTGGCAAAAGAGTTGGTATAACCAATAAGTAAATAATAAAAACACTCTCTAATTAGAGAGCGTTTTTATTATCGAAGCTTTGTCCCGGTTTT
>JAIEON010000001.1 GCA_019750345.1 Patescibacteria group bacterium | reverse complement strand
ACGGTACACCTACATGGTTTAGTGGTGTAAAACAAGGTGGGGCACATTGGAATAAACGAACTATACCAATCAAGGGATTTGAAACACTCTTAAAAGTAGAGGATAATATTCGAAAGGGAACTCAACACCTTAATGAGAACCTTAAAAGTTGTGGAGGAAATGTTGAGAGAGCATTTCGTCAATTTCAATCAGGAAGTTGTGATAAGAGAAGTACACTCATTGACGCCACGGTATCAAAAAAACTCGCTGTTTATAACTCTTGCAAAGCAGGGAACTAAGACTTTCTCGTGATATAATCCTAGGAATGAAAAAGGCATTACTTCTCTTTGGTCTCATTCTCTCTTTTCTTATTACAACAAAGACATACGCCGTGTATGACTTCGTGATATCGAGTCCAACACCGACAAGTATTACAACTACTATGTCTGTTCCAGTCGGAACTACTAGCACTTTTAAACTATTACTCTCAAAAGAGTCATTTCCTCAAACCTACACTAGCACTACAATAATAGATACTAACCCCTTCGGAGGATCTTTAACACAATCAGCAAATACTCAAGGAGTAGTTACTTGGAACATTGTCTCAAATATCCAACCAGCCACAAAGTATTTTATGAGAATTGTAGAAACACCTTCAATTACAAATGTCTCTACAACTAAAACTCCTTTTTATACGACATTAGAAAAAACTTTTACAACCGCAAGCATAACTATCGTACCGAGTACGCTAGTATTTGACTATAATGGTGCATCAGGGACAGTACTTATTAAAGGAACCTTGGATGTAGCAAAAAATCCTTATTTCAGAACATATAAGACACAAATTCAATATTCTAAAAATCCTATAACTAAGGAAGATGCATTTTTAGATGTTTATAAAACACACGAGACATCAAACAATGAAAAAGGGGTAGCAGATGATGGTACGTTTCACCTGCAATTAAGTAATATTAGCCCGAGCGTTCAATACAACATCAAGCAATCGATTACAGCAGGTGGACAGATGCCCACCGAACAAAATGGTGGTATAACCATTGGTACATTTAAAAGTGGTGTCGGATATACAACTTCCAATCCTCAAAATATCCAATCAGATTTCGAAGATCGAAGTTACCGTCTTCTTGCACCGTTTCCAGGGTTCACACTTTTTCTTGATCCAGACCTTTGTGCAGAACAAGCAGCAGCAGGGAACACTGGGCAACTCTGTGATATTAATGATATTTTAAATCTTGCATTTAAAATACTGATTGGTGCAGCTGCGGTATTACTCGTACTGCGTATCATGTTTGAAGGGTACAAATACATTACTACAGACATTCCAGGATTAAAGACTAGTGCGAAGAGCCATATTACAGAAGCAGTATTAGGATTACTCCTTGCACTGTCTTCGTTTCTTATACTAAACACTATCAACCCTAAAATAGTTGAGAATAGTATCGACGCAGGGAGATTGGAGATTGGGGTGACCATGACAGAAATTGACGCTGCTTCATTTTTGAAAATTACTGGAGAAACACTCAAAACAAAGAGTGAATATATCCCAATAGTTGAAAAAATTGCAAAAGAAGAAGGTGTTGATGCTTGTGTAGTCAAAGCAACAATACAAGTAGAATCACAGTGGAAAGCTTCTGCAATCGGATGCGATGAAAACTCAACTAATGAAGGCGTGAGGTCACGGAAAGCTTTCTTGGAGAGTGGTATCAAACTCGACAGTACCCCATTCACACCCACCAGTAATAATTCATCTTCTATAAAGAACAACTGTAGTTTTGATAAAGATAAAGCATCGACCGGTTACGGTCTTGACTGGAGATTTAGTAAAGGTGGAGGATTAATGCAAGTTACACTCTTTCCAGAAAATTATGGTACCGCTACATGGTTTAGTGGTGTAAAAAAAGGTGGTACTTATTGGAATAAACGAACTATACCAATCAAGGGATTTGAAACACTCTTAAAAGTAGAGGATAATATTCGAAAGGGAAC
>JAIEON010000015.1 GCA_019750345.1 Patescibacteria group bacterium | reverse complement strand
TACGCGCAGAGATATCATCCACGTATTGCAGTGCTACTTCAACCCCAACATCGTCTTGTTCTTTTTCACAATAGAATACCGTGTCGTGAATAGTTTTTTGGTGTTGGTTGTAGTGACGAACGAGTGACTGGAGCCCACCTTCAAAATAAAATGTAGTTGACGGTGATTCAATACCAAGAGATTTGAACCAATACGTACTGGTCGGATCAATATTTTCAGCAGTAGTACGCGCATCGATAATTTCAACACGAAGCTTCTTCACCAAGTATGCTTGCTGGCGAAGTCGGTCAACAATAGTCTTCCAATCAAATACTGTAGTGTCTTTAAAAATAGTACCGTCTGGTTCAAAGGTAATAATAGTACCATTATTCTTGGTAGTACCGATTTTCTTTACTGCCGCCTTCTTTTCACCACGAGCATATTCTTGTACATAAATATTACCATCCTTGTGCACCTCTGCACGAGTATAATCTGAGAGTGCGTTTACGACTGAGGCACCCACACCGTGCAGACCTCCAGAGACCTTATACCCACTCGCGTCACCTCCGAATTTACCTCCGGCATGAAGAGTAGTCATAACAGTTTCAAGTGCAGAAACTTTGGTCTTTGGATGAATATCCACGGGGATACCACGACCGTTGTCTACAACGCGTACACGACCTCCAGGAAGCAGTACAACCTCGATACGATCAGCATGTCCTGCCATCGCTTCGTCACGTGAGTTATCGAAGATTTCCCATACGAGATGGTGAAGACCGTCTACACCAGTACTACCGATGTACATACCCGGACGACGACGAACAGGCTCGAGTCCTTCGAGTACTGAGATTTGATCCGCGCCATAGCTAGGAGTTTTTTTCTTTTTGTCCGCGTCTGAAGTAGCCATTTAGTGAGAGAATTATAGCATTTTTTACTAGTACCAGCGAGTTGACTGTTGCGAGTTTTAAGTGGCTAATACAGGCTATTTAGACACCATAGAGTGCCCTTGCACGAGCACAATACTCACACTCTCCCCCGTTAAATGGTTTTGCACTACAAGGTCTTTGCACCCATGCACCAGTCGAAACTGATTCATCATAATCCTTGATATCTTTGCGTAACAAATCAATAGTTTCTGCATCAATACAAATACTATAGAGTTTATTTTTGTCATCGAGCGATGCTTCAAGAAACAGTAACCGTGAAGCAGTGACCTCTTTACCTTTTTCTGTACCATTGAGGAGATAAGAATACATAGCGAGCTGACGAATATAGCTCGATAGCCGACCTTCATCATCCCGCTTTTCTATTACTCCAGTGGTTTTTGTACTCCCTGTTTTAAAATCAGTCACCACTATTGTTCCATCAGAAAACCGTTCAGTGAGATCAACTTTTCCATAAAACTTCAAATGAGGAAACTGTATATCGTGATACGAAAGAGATCGCTCGGCGGTATGGTCTGTTGCAATATTATTCAAATAGATTCCTGCCCAACGTTCTACAACTGGTACTCCAGAGTCCACCATACGAGCAATAGTGCGTTCATCACTAACTCCTTCTCTCTGAAGCACCTCACGAATACGACCCCCAATAGCGTCTGCATCAACAGTGATAGTTTTCTTAAGTAAGCTTTCTATCGCTCCGTGTACCGCGCTCCCAAACCATAAACTTTCTGTTTTTGTTTCAGGAAGTTTGAGAATATTACGGAAATACCATTTCCACGGACATTCAAAAAAGTTATTCAAGAGCGTCACAGAAACCTTCGCTTCTGTGTACGTATCACGAACATATGCAGTCAGCTCCTGTACTGCTGACCCCACAAGTACCGGTGTACGCTCTACATATATTGAGACTCCGTTAGTTAGAAGTTCAGCTTCTGTTTCACTTGCATTTTTCTTTATAAAAAATTCTGAAGGAATAGCAGCGACAACATTTGCGAGCGCAAGCTCTGCACCGTTGGTGTCTAATTTTGCATACGAGATCGTACAGTATTGTTTTG
>JAIEON010000093.1 GCA_019750345.1 Patescibacteria group bacterium | reverse complement strand
GGTTGTGAATATTGTGCAAGTTCGCTCCAGTGATTTTGATACTTCCCTTTTCATCATCACGACGCTTCTCTGGGACTGCGATTTCGATTTCTTTGCGGAGGTAACCGAGTGTACGTGATCCTGAGGGGTTTGTTTTTGCAGACAGAAGTTCTGAGAGATTTCCTGATACGACTACATTCCCCCCATGGATTCCTGCACCAGGACCGATGTCCACAATATAGTCAGATGCATAAATAGTGTCTTCGTCGTGTTCCACTACAATAATAGTATTACCAATGTCGCGCAAATCTTCGAGTGTCTTGATTAGTCGTTCGTTGTCGCGTTGGTGCAAACCAATAGTTGGTTCATCGAGCACATACATCGCTCCGACAAGACGTGAGCCAAGTTGTGATGCAAGACGAATACGCTGAGATTCACCACCGGAGAGTGTGTTGGCAGTACGAGAGAGTGCTAAATATTCGAGACCAACGTTCAATAAGAATGTCAGACGGTCTCCTACTTCGCGCAATATTGGCGCAGCAACTTCTTTATCCTTTGTTGAAAGCTTAAGAGAACCGAAGAAATCAAATGCTTCTTCTACAGAAAACGACGTGAGGTCTACAATGTTTGTACCATGCACACTTGTACCATCTTTCTTTGGTTCACCAAGGAAAATATTCAATGCTTCAGGACGAAGACGTTTACCATGACACACCTCACACGGTTCTGTACCTCCAAAGAATTTCATACCAATACCATTACATTCTGGACACGCACCATACGGTGAGTTAAAGGAGAACAAACGAGGTTCGATTTCTGGGAATGAAAATCCGTCGTTCGGACAAGAGAATTTTGAAGACATCAAAAACTCTTGAAGACTATCAGTCTGCATCGCAAAGTCAGCCGACACTCCAAACACTACTTGCACCAAGCCATCACTTTCAAGTAACGCTCGCTCTACCGCTTCAGACAAGCGGAGCTCAGAGTCGCGAGGATTGTCTTTGAATTCGTGTACTGCAAGTTCGTCAACTAACACTTCGATAGTGTGCTTAGCTGTTTTGGTTAGTTCAATTTTTTCACGGAGATTGTGCATTTTGCCATCGACACGAATCGTACTAAATCCACGACCGAGTAAATCGTAGAGCAATTGATAGTATTCACCTTTTCGTCCACGAACCACAGGAGCGAATATTTGAATACGGGTATCGTTGAAACTTACTCCCATTACTTCTTTATCCTTACCTTTTGATTTGGAAAATTCTTTTATCTTACCGAGTACAAATGCATTGATCTCATCTGTTGAAAGCTTCGTAATAAGAGTTCCACACACTGGACAGTATGCCTTACCAATACGCGCATACAACACACGAAGGTAGTCATAAATTTCAGTAATAGTCGCGACTGTTGAGCGAGGGTTGTTGGACCGAGATTTTTGGTCAATAGAAATAGCAGGTGAGAGTCCTGTGATCTCGTCGACATCAGGCTTGGGCATCTGGCTGAGAAATTGGCGCGCATAGGAAGAAAGAGAGTCCACATACCGACGCTGCCCTTCGGCAAAGATCGTATCAAATGCCAGAGAAGATTTCCCAGAACCTGACAACCCAGTAATAGCCACCATCTTTCCGCGAGGCATTTCTACTGAGACATTTTTGAGATTGTGTGTACGAGCACCTTTCACGACAATAGTGCCGTGATCAAAACTTTGTTTTTGTACTGGTTTTTTAGGAGTTGGTGTTGTAGCCATCAAGGGAGTATAGCAAAAATAGCCCTTTTTTGGAAGACTGATATGATACACTTGTGTATATGAATATCGCCAACACCGACCGTAAACTTATTAATTTTTTCCAAAAAATAAGCGTCCCTTTTGCTCGATTCTCGCTCTTCGTCATCTTCTTTTGGTTTGGAATATTAAAACTTCTTGGATTCTCTCCAGCTACAGAACTAGTTCATACATTATTTAATTCAACGCTTGCGTGGTTACTTCCCTTCGCAA
>JAIEON010000068.1 GCA_019750345.1 Patescibacteria group bacterium | reverse complement strand
CGACACCGACTTGGGAATCCCTTCCGATTCAATTAACCTCGAAAGACTCTAATTCTCGGGAATCGCGAACCAACGCCTCTACTGAGTGGTTTCTAGACCGTTTCTGTTTTTTGATCTTATTTCACAAATTGATAGACCACGTATCCAGCAAGCAAAAGATATACCAAACCCCAAATGGAAAAGGCTGGACCAGCCGGTGCAAATAGATTGGGATAGGCGTCTGATATTGCACCAGTGGAGCGGTTGTTAATAGGTAAACTATTAGCCAAAAAATTTACTACTACCATGCCGATATAAGCAAGTCCTACGATTACTTTTATTAGTGTTTTTTTCATAAAGGTATTATACCTTACCTGTCTCCTTCACTAAAGCTCCGGCGACCAAGGGCGGGCGTTGTGGCAGGAAGTTGGGACTTATTTAACTATAGTGCCATAGAATACTGTTACTGGAATATTTCCTATTTCCTCCCCATCAAGAATACGGAGAGCTAGAGCTGTGAGCCTATGATTTCTGTCTTCGGTTATATAAACCTCGTCAGGAGTTTGTATATAATCAGGATATTCTTCAGGCAATAAGATTTTTAAATCTCTGCACTTGAAAACAGGAACCACTATCTCTTCATCAGTAAACTTACTATTATAAATTTCTTCTATTTTCTGTAGTCTCTCTGTGGGAATATCAGAAATACTTTTTTCTTTTAGAGCACTAGCGTAATCAATAAAAGGTATTCGCTCGAAGTCCTCAATGTCATCCCAGACTGTATACAAAGTTGTAACAGCTTCCTGAAGTGAAATAACTTTTTTCTCGTATATTACTTCCTCTTCAAAATTCATCCACGAAGGATCTGGTTTTGCTATTTCGGTTATCTGTTCGCGAGAATATTTTTCCATGTATACAAGTATACCTTAGCTGCGGCGGACTGTTGAGGCTATTAGAACCTGGTATGAGGGGCAAAACGACATGTTTTACATACCAGTCTTAAATTAATTCTAAAGAATATCTCAAAAAAGGGACCAGGGGGTATCCCTTTTGCGTATGGGTGGGGGTTGTTCTATAAAAAAGTACGGGTATCTATAATAAACAAAACAGGCCATATTGATATGGCCTGAGATGATTGGATCGATATATGGGTGTGTCGCAGAGTTTAATTAAGGGTATCTAACAATGCTTCAAGAGAAGTCTTTTCGCTCTGTGCATTTGGATGAACAGACCGTACCTGTCGAAGCGCTTCGTCAATCGCGTCATCAACCTCATGCCATTTTGCAGAGTCTTTCGGCTTGAGACGTGCTTCCGCATTATCCCATTCATATTCAAGGTCGCCGATGCGATCTTTGGCTCCGGATAGATCGCCCTGGTTCACGAGACCAAGAGTGTCATTCGTGATCGTACGGAATGAAGAAAGGTCGCCGAGTGTAGACGTTGGCTTCGGAATAGGAGCACCTGAAGGATTCGACGAAGTTACAGGCTTAGGAGCTACGGAGCTTCCTACTACAGTAGTTGATGATTTTGTCATTGCTGGCTGTGAGGAGTTTCCAACATCAGTAGTTTCAACAACGGGATTAGAAATTTCTGCATTCAGTGTAGACTGCCGTACATCGTACCCAATGCCCGAAAGAGCCACGAGCAACACAACAACAATAGCGGTTTGCATAAGTCCTCCCTTTTCATCAGTCTTATATTTTATCTCTTCTTCGATAACCGCTGTCTTTGTCACATCTCTCTTACTCATCGCAAGGTACGCAACCGAAATGATGATTGCACCAACAAAAAGAAGTGTTGTTTTCGTAGCACCAAGACCTAACCCGCCGTATTTTTGAGGTTGCGACAGATAGTCTCCGATTGATGCGCCAAGTGGCCGTGTGAGGATATAAATTGCCCAGAATGAAAGAATAGAATTGAGTTTGAACTTTCGCGCTATTGCAAATGCCGCGATTGCGCCGGCAACAATCAATCCAGTTGTGAAGTATCC
>JAIEON010000091.1 GCA_019750345.1 Patescibacteria group bacterium | reverse complement strand
ATTTTGGGAATCCTACTTTCAAAAGATTCTATTGAAGACATTTTGAAACGTCGTGGATATGAATATTCGTATATTGAAAATCCTCGAAAATCTTTTACAGAGAACGCTCTCACACTTACCGGAACCAAATATACGCTCGGTGCAAGTGTGCTTCGTGATGCACCAAGAGAGTTTGATTGCTCTGGTCTTGTTGCGTACTCGGCAACACAAGTTGGAATTGCGATTCCAAGAATATCTGTCGATCAATATTTCTTTTCCAGTAATCTTTCTGAAGAGGACGTGCAGCCGGGTGATCTCTTGTTTGCACTCACTCCTGGAGGAGGTATGCATACTCATAGCAAAGAGTGGATGCCAGGACTCCAGATTCCAGAGGGTGTTGATCATGTTGCAATTATGCTTTCAAACACGGAAGTGTTTCATACTTCAAGGCATAATCCAGAAGGTGCTCGAAAAGAGACACTCGAAGATTTTATGAAGATCCATACACTCCGAGGATACAAACGAATTCCAAGCATGGATGAGCCTCGGTTTGTTGTAACAGTTCCTCCTGAACGTCTCGATATCCGCATCCGAGAAGACTTGGTAAAAGAAATTGGCCGAACTTACGGATACGAAACCCTTGAAGCTAAAAAAATTGAGCCACTAGTGGGTACTGTTGCTATTGAAAAGATAGATTACTACTCAAATGTAATTCGTGATGCGCTTACAAGCATTGGATTTTCAGAAGTGATGACCTATGCATTTCAAAATTCTGGAGAAGTTGAGCTTCAAAATCCTCTCGCGAGCGATAAAGCATTCCTTCGAAGTAGTTTAGTTTCAGGATTATCACAATCCCGTGATATGAATATGTACAATCTAGACCTACTCGGACTTTCTCAAATTGCAATTTTTGAAATCGGAAATGTGTTCACGGAAAATTGCGAGTACCTGTCTCTCGGCGTAACAATTGGTAATCCAAAAGGTTTCAAAGCTAAAGATGGAGATGTAACTATGGAAAAAGTTACCGAAATACTTTCTTCTAACCTCGGCATTCCAGTAGTTTTTGAAGAAAAAGATGGTGTCTATACTCTGAATATGACCGATGTACTTAGTCGGCTTCCAAGTCCAGAAACGCCACTTACGTTTGGTGAATTCCCACAGACGAGATTTAAGAGATATTCTGAATATCCAGCGATTCTTCGTGATATTGCAGTGTTTATCCCTGAAGGGCAGTCTGAGATGGAAATTATTGAGGAGGTAAAAAAAGAAGCAGGGGATCTCCTCGTGAACTATCGATTGTTCGATACATTTACAAAGGAATTTCCAGAAGGGAAGAAGACATCGTATGCATACCGATTAGTGTTTCAATCCATGGATCGAACGCTTACTGATGCCGAAATAACTCCGATGATGGAAAGGGTAACTGCCGAGCTCAATGGTAAAGCAGGATTCCAAGTTCGTTAATTTACATTAACCGTATGAAACACACAGTTCCATATTACTCACAATTTGCTGATGTCACTCGAGAGGAGTGGAAGCCAAAAGCTTGTACTGTCACATGTCTCAAGATGGCTATTGAATATGCGACGGGTAGTAAAACAGTCTCAGTAGATACTCTGATTGATGAGGGGGTAATTATCGGTGCGCACACGAAACATGGTTGGGATCACAGCGGTGTGGCTATTCTTGCACACAATTATGGAGTGCCAGCATACAAAGAGGAATTCAGGTCAGTAAACGTAAATAGTGAAACAAAAGAATTTTCAAAGAGTGAGTATGAGGATGATATGCGTGAGTATGGGATTTCAAAGATTATGAAAGTGCTTGATGAAGGCGGTCTCGCGATTGTTTCGGTTCTTCGTGGACTTAAACCTGAAGGCGGATTCCACACCATTCTTATTGTTGGGTACGAAAAAAACGGGGAAGACCTTTCATTCATTTTTCATGACCCTGATGCAAAAT
>JAIEON010000062.1 GCA_019750345.1 Patescibacteria group bacterium | reverse complement strand
GGGTCGATGTTTGAGTCTTCAGTCCATACGGCGATCTTTGAGCGAGACCCTGGTTCACGGGCGATAGCTTTGATTTCCACTACACCACTTGCGATTTCTGGAGACTCCATTGCAAAAAGTTTTTCAAGGAATTTTGGATGAGTACGAGAAAGACGAAGGGTGATACCGCGAGGTGATTCTTCTACATGGTAGAGGTATGCACGAACGCGCGCTCCACGAACATATCGTTCACCAGGGATTTGTTCGCTCAGTGGAATCACTCCTGTTGCACGGTTGAAGTCTACGAATACACTTCCGCGATCAATTTTTTGAACGTAGCCAGAAATGATATCACCTTCTTTGCCGCCAAATTCTTCCATGATACTTGAGCGTTCTGCTTCACGGATACGCTGCATGATCACTTGCTTCGCAGTTTGTGCAGCGATGCGACCGAAGTCGTCTTTTGGTTCGAGAGTAAATACAAGTTCGTCACCAATAGCTGCACCAGACTTGATCATTTGTGCGTCATCAAGAAGAATATGTTTTTCCTCGTTGTATCGTTCGCGTTCGTCGGTGTCATCCTCTGGGATTTCTTCGTCTTCTGCAAGGAAACGTACGAGTGTGTCATCGACTACAGTTTTCACCTGTTCGAAAGACACTACTCCGGCATCAAGATCAATAGCTGCGCGGACTACCTGACCCTTCTTACCGTATTCTTTCTTGTATGCTGCAGCGAGAGATTGCTCAATCGCGTCAACGAGCTTATCGCGACCGATACGTCGTTCGGTTTCGAGCTGCTCAAGTGCTAATTTTAATGCTTTGATGTCTAACATATATGTAATTGTTATTATTTTGTAATAAAAGCGGACAATAATGCCCGCAAGTACCCTTGTTTTATATCATATTGGGTCTATTTGTGCCATACATATTATATGTATGTGCCAAGGTGGGGTATAATTGGTCTATATGGAAATCAACACTATTATTAGTACTCGTGAAGCAAAAAATCTCAATGTTACGTACCGCGACTTATCAAACATCGAGGTAATGCAGACTATGGAAGTGAAGCATATACATGCGTATTGTTTCTGCGGAGATAAGTTAGTAGTCTGCCGTGATGACGGAAAAGGATATTGGACATTTCCCGGCGGTGGAATAGAACCAGGAGAAAGCGTTGAGGAGGCAGTAATCAGAGAGGTTCATGAGGAATCCAACATGCGAGTGATCAAGCAACAGTTGATTGGGTATCAAGAAATAGAAGAGTCGACTGGCAAGCTTACTCGGCAAACTCGCTCAGTATGTATTGTAGAACCATACGGAGAATTCCTCGGAGATCCTGATGGAGATATTACTGCAATCAAGCTCATTGATCCGAGTGACTATAATCAATACGTCGACTGGGGAGTGGTAGGAGATCATGTGATTAAGGAAGCAGTGAGATTGTATAAAACTATTTAGTATGTTCAGAAAAGGAGTCTCAGCTTTAATTTTAAATAAGAATCAAGAATTTTTAGTAGTAAACCTTGTTTCTTTTGAAGACCAATTTTTTGCGATACCAGGTGGAGGGGTGGAAGAAGGAGAAACAGTTGAGCAAGCAGTGTATCGAGAAATAGAAGAAGAACTTGGAATAGAAAAAGATGTATTAGAAATTGTAGGAATATGTAAAGATCCTCTTCAATTTAAATTCAAAACAAAAAAGCTCGAAAGAGATGGTATTGAGTACGAGGGTTCTGAACGGTATTTCTTTGGTTTTCGTTTTATCGGAAATGAGAGTGACATATCTCTACAAGAGAATGAAGTTCGTTCGTATAAATGGGTTTGTTTAGAAGATCTTAAAAACTATCTTTTATTTGATATCTAAACAATTTAATTATTTATTATATTTTAATTGAATTAATTACATATTTTCTTTGTCTTCTTCTTAAATATAAAAATATATTTTTATATCTGTTATAATGTA
>JAIEON010000087.1 GCA_019750345.1 Patescibacteria group bacterium | reverse complement strand
TCACACGTCCTGGTGTACCGATCACTACGTTTACCCCCATTTCAAGAGTGCGGATCTGGCGCATGATGGGAAGTCCTCCAACTACACACACACTCCACAGGCGCATACCTTGAGTAAGAGCGCGGAATTCTACTTCGATTTGTTGAGCAAGCTCGCGAGTAGGAGTAAGTACCATCGCCTTTGGTTTATTGTTGGCAACGAGTGAGTTAATGAGTGGGATAAGAAACGCTGCTGTTTTACCAGTACCAGTGTTTGCTACTCCAACTACGTCACGTCCTTCGAGTGCTACCGGAATAGCAAGATCTTGAATAGGACTTGGCTGTACGAATCCTTTTGCAATGAGGTTCTTAGCAAGTTGTGCGTGTACATTGAAGTCAGCAAAGGTGTGCTTTGCTACGTGTACTACGTCATCCTCAATAGGACCTGCTTTGTTGATGAAACGAGATTCGTCGATACGATCTGATTTGAATCGTCCACGACCAGTTGACCGTGCGCCTCCAAAAGAAGGACGACTTCCACCGAATCGAGCTCCGCCTGCACGAGGACCACTTGGGCGCCCTTGAGGACTGAAGTTACCAGGACGACTTCCATAAGAGCGACTTGCGCCTCCTCCAAAAGAAGATCCAGATGATGTACTACCTGCACGAGAACCACTCCCCGTATATGAACGTGGTGCTGAACTATTAAATGAATTGTTGCCTCCGCGAGCTGGTCGTGCACTAGCACTACCACCACGAGAAAAGCCATTACCGCTACGCGGTTGTGATGCTGTTGTCATAAATATTATATTAATCGATTACTTACTGTGCCATAAGACTCGTAGTCGATAACACAATACTTCTGAAATAATGCTGTTACTATAGCACTAACTGCTTTTTATGTCAACTGTCTCTTACTTACTATTGTACTGATTAGTATTATCACTATCAGAATACAGGTCGAGTAGTGTTTCAACAGAAATACCGCCGAGCTCCCATTCACCCGCTTCGTTCTTGTTAAGTTTTGCGAGATTTTCTTCTGAAGCTACAATATTAAATTTGTGCGCTACTTCAAGCTTTTCTGTTATTGAAAAATCAAATTCCATTTTTTGTTCTATACCCATAAACTGAGTATAGCACCGGGAGCTTTTTTAGGAAGTCTCGTGTTTGAACTGCGAAACTTCTCTACAGTTTTTGCATTTGATCTCTATTGTCCCCTGTATCAAATGCCCCTTAAAAAGAAGCTTGCCACAATGACACCGATATTCTTCAACTATAGTATGTTCTTCCATACCTAATAGTATACGGAACCGAGATAAACTTTAGATAAAGTTTTTGAGAAATTGTACTGACTGTTGATGGTTACGTAGTACTTCTCGAATACTGTTTTCAGGAATAAGAATAAATTGTTCAAGTGGTGCAACATCTTTGATACTCTTCATTGAATATAATGCATCACGTGATTGCTGTGTATGAGTAAGAGCCTTTTTTGCAAGTGTAGGTATTGTAGTGAACCAAAAAATTTGTCGGAGTTCATCAATGTCATTTTCAAGATGTACTTCTTTTTTTTTATTCTTTTTATTGTAATCTTTTAATAGTTGCACCACTGCCGTACTGATATGTCCGCGTGCCAAATCTTCTTCCCAATCATGCATATCATCGCTCAGTTGCATGGCGATGAGATACTGTTCAAAATAGGTAATCAATTTTTGTACCTCCGCGGAATGTATCTTGTGCCCCTGCATACACAAGAGTGCAACAGGTCCAAAAATATGTCCTGATGCCGCTTGGTATTTATAAAGATAGTCTCCGTATACAGGGAGCTTACTCGGAATGATAAAAATATTTTCTTGTACCACCGCTCGACAATACGTCGTCTCCCAGACATTTGCAGAATCCAGAGCATCCATAACCTTATGAAAAAATGTTTTAAACCCTACCCTCTCTGGTAGGAGGCTAG
>JAIEON010000105.1 GCA_019750345.1 Patescibacteria group bacterium | reverse complement strand
ACTCGAGGAAGCTTTTCTCACACACGGAATACCGTATCAAGTACTCGGTGTGAGATTCTTCGAACGCAAAGAAGTGAAAGATGTACTCTCTTATATGCGAGCAGCATTGAACCCGGATAGTTTACTTGATATCAAACGTACTATTAATACACCCGTGCGTGGTATCGGAAAGGTAACTATCGCCAAACTCTTTGCTGCACCATCAATCATGCATGCACTTGCGGGGGAAGGGGAAGATCCACTCACAGGAAAAGCCTTGCACTCTGTAACAAACTTTTTCAATTTGCTTGAACGTATTCGAGATTTTATCGAAACACATTCAGTATCCGAAAGTATTCGATACATCATTACAGAAAGTGGTATGGTGGCAAGCTATAAAGGAGAGTCTGATGGGGAAGAGCGTTTAGAGAACCTCGAAGAACTCGTGACACTCGGTGTTCGCTATGATGCATTCGGCGCAGAAGAAGGATTAGAAAAACTTCTCGAAGATGCAACACTCATGAGTGACCAGGATAATCTTGAAGCCGCAAAAGGAGTGAAGCTTATGACTATCCATGCGTCAAAAGGGCTTGAGTTCAATATCGTATTCGTCACTGGGCTTGAGTTTGGATTGTTCCCGCATGAACGAGATCAGAAATTAACCGGGAGCGATGCAGAAGAAGAACGTCGATTAATGTATGTGGCACTAACTCGTGCGAGAGCCAAGCTCTACCTCACGTATGCAAGTATGCGTACAATATTTGGTATGCGAGACGTGCGACTGCCAAGTGAATTTATTAGCGATATCCCAGACGAATTTATAGAACGTGAAAGTCGCCAAGGAGAAGCAGGTTTTACCACTGTATACCTATAAAGAGTATACTTATCTTATGTTTGCAAAAAAATCACTCGGCCAACACTTTCTTCATTCTGAAAAAGCATTGTCACAAATAGTTGAAGCAGGAAGTATCACGATAAATGATGTGGTACTTGAAATAGGACCAGGGCAAGGTGTGCTCACCGAACTTCTCCTCAAAAAGGCTGGCACAGTCATTGCAGTGGAGAAAGATAGGGATTTGATCCCGGTTCTTGCAGAGCGCTTTAGAGAAGAGATAGCATCTGGCCAACTAGTATTGATCCGTCAAGATATTCTCATGGTAGATATCGAGTCTTTGACCAAAGATATCGGCACCTACAAACTCATCGCCAACATTCCCTACTACATAACAGGGGCAATCATCGAGAAGTTTCTGAGTACTCACTACCAACCAACTCTTATGGTTCTGCTTATGCAAAAAGAGGTCGCAGACAGAATCATTGCGCGTGACAAAAAAGAAAGTATCCTCTCTATCGCTATCAAAGCATACGGTGTACCAAAACTAATCGGAAAGGTTCCTCCAGGAGCATTCAACCCTCCACCGACTGTAGATTCAGGTATTCTGTTGATAGAACATATTTCTCGGGACTTTTTTACTGGACCAGAAGGTTGCAGTGAACAAACATTCTTAACAGTAATGAAAACAATCTTTGGAAACAAGCGTAAACAAATAGGCGGTACACTGGCTGATTTTCTGGAAAACAGAGAACGTGCACTACAAGTACTCAGCGGATCCAGTATTGATACAAAAACTCGCCCAGAAGATATCGAATTACATCAGTGGAAAAAAATCGCACAAGTACTAGGGGAAAATAACTAAAACGGTATATACTACGTGCATGCAAAAACCTAGTTTACCTAGTAAACAATTTCTCATTCGTGGCGGTATTGCTACAGGTATTGTAACCCTCATTCTAATTGTCCAAACAGAATGGTTCTTGGGATTATTTAATAAAAAACCTCAGCAAATTGATCCGAACATTACTATTGGTGATGCTATCGCAAAAGATTCTAATGGTAATGGTATTCCTGATTGGGAAGAGCGTCGGTTAGGACAAGATAGTTCGCAAAGGTGT
>JAIEON010000077.1 GCA_019750345.1 Patescibacteria group bacterium | reverse complement strand
AAGACTGGAATTCTCTCATGGAAATCGGAGAGAACAGGGCTAAATCTTACGCGTAAAGAAAAAGGCGTTCATATAAAAATGAACGCCTTTTATTTTATTCAGTATCTTTTTTGAGAAACTTGATCAATTCATCATTAAATGTTTTGACACTCTCTTCATCAAAGAGCGTTGAAGTGAATACTGGTTTCTTGAGCTTCTTGAATTCTTTCACGGTCGCATCAATTGTTTTTTGATCTACTGTATCAGTCTTAGTCAAGAGAATGATTTCATCTTTTTCTGCGAGCCCTTGTCCAAACTTTGCGAGTTCTTCACGGATTGCTTTATAAGAGTCCATCATATTTTCTTGTTCGAATGAGACAAGATGTACCAATACTTTTGTACGTGATACATGGCGAAGGAATGTGTGCCCCAATCCGCGACCTTCACTTGCTCCTTCAATCAGTCCTGGAATATCTGCAATGATAAATCCATACAAGTCTCCAAGGTTAGGATCTAGTGTGGTGAACGGATACGCCCCTACCTTTGCAGTGGCATTTGTCAGCGCGTTCAAGAGACTAGATTTCCCAGCGTTTGGAAATCCTACGAGTCCTGCGTCAGCAATAAGAGAGACTTCAATATGAAGCTCTACAGACTCACCTGGTTTTCCTGGAGTAAAATTAGCTGGTGCTTGATTGGTAGAACTCTTGAAGTGTTCATTACCGAACCCTCCTTGCCCTCCACGAAGGAGTTTGAATTCTTGTCCTTCTTTGAGGAGATCATACGTCACACCAGTACCTACTACGGTAATAGTTGAACCAATAGGAAAGTCGATATACAAACGATCACCATCTGCACCTTTCAATGATTTTGCGTCTCCTGGAGTACCATCTTGTGCGGCAAATTCTTTTTTACTACGATATTGGTCGAGTACACGCAAACTACGAATAGCACGAATATACACATCACCACCGCGACCACCGTCCCCTCCATTTGGGCCACCTTTTGCAATAAATTTTTCGCGTCTCCAGCGGACGACTCCGTCGCCCCCTTTCCCAGCACTTACCGTTAAATTAATCTCATCGAGGAATGTCATATATAGTCATACTATAGTACAACCGCCTTTTGAGCAAGTGTCAATGCCCCCTCCTTACTTTTTGCGGCAACCAAAAACCTACCATTGTGACAAAAGATTGCATCAGATACACCTGTTACCGCTTGGAGTTCTTCGTCTCGGAGCCCTGCCCATTCTTCAGGAAATGGTTTGCGTGAAGCGAATTCTGCGGGATTTTCTCGCACTGCTTTGACTCCCCATCCCCCATCACTGCGTTCATAGAGTACGTACAATGGTTCAGAGTAGCTCGACATCACTTCGTACCAGCCAGGATATTCTTTGCCGATATCAATAATAGTCTTGTCTGATGATTCTTCGTACGCAGTTTCCAACATTTCACGTGCATGACTATAGGCTTCAGCATGACGCATCATTCTCTCCAAAATAGTGACAGCCATATTTACGGCTTCCATAAAAGCTTCGTCCATTGAAATATCTTCTTCCCACGTTGGTCGGAGTGCACTAATAGCATCGATTACTGAGTAGCTATATACACCATTGTCCGAAACTTTGTTGACGACACCGTTGTCTGCGCCATCGATTCCTTGTACGAGTTGTTCGTCAATAAATTGTGCACTATCAATACTACCCGCAAGCTCTACGCCATACTGTCTCCATACCAATCCAAACGACGCATACGGGATACCATTATCACGAGTATCAGCACCACCTTTTTGATGGTGATCAAACCGTAATGTATCTGTGTCGTAAATTCCTCCCACATCAAATACGATATCTCCACTCTGGATTGTTTCTTCGTCGCGAGTACGCACTACTTCTATTTCACGATCAGCGAAAGCAAGTG
>JAIEON010000036.1 GCA_019750345.1 Patescibacteria group bacterium | reverse complement strand
AAAGTGGATCATTTATTGCACAACATGACGGTGCACTCTCCTATATTGCAGAGTCCTCAACAACCGCTATTCGCATGAACCGCCATGACTTTATTTCCGCAATCAAAAGTGATCCATCACTTATGTCAGAGTACCTCAACATGACACTGTGCAACCAACTCCTTCTTATTGACCGCATCGTCTATCAAGGAGAGAAAGGGTTATATGCAAAATGCGTGAGATGGCTTTTGTTTATGGCAAAGTATTACGGCAAGGAAAATGGTAACGGGTGTACTATTACCGTCCCGCTAACCCAAGATACTATCGCAAATTTTCTTCATGCTACGCGTGAAAGTGTTAACGGAGTTCTCAGACAACTACAAGAAGAAAAGCATATCACCATATCTGCAAAACGCATCACTATTATTCACACAGGTAAACTGAAAAAATTACTCGACTAGCGATTCGGTTTTTTGCATAGTACTTTTTACACACATCAACACAAACAATCCAATCAATACAAATACCGCAAGCACGCCCATTGCCATTCGGTAACGAACCGTTCCGGCTTCTACAAAAACACCTACGGTAACACCCCACACGACAGGTCCAACAAAAGATGATATCCGTTCAACTAAACTAAAGTATGCAAATGCACTATTAGTACCGCCACTTGGAACAAGCTGTGCCATCATTGAACGCGATACTGTCCAATGCGAACCGAACCATAACCCTAAGACAGTAGTAAGTACAACAAAGACAGTGAAGTTCTGCACTAGTGCCAACAATGGCAATATAACAATCCATCCCGATACTACGAACAAGAGTGTTCGCTTATGACCTATACGGTCGGCAACAATACCTGAAACCAATCCTCCAATAGCAGAAGTCATGATAATTCCTAGTAATACATAGGTCTTAGTAGTATCAGAAAGTCCCCAGACCTGTTGAAGAAAAATGGGGAAATTATTTGATGCAGTAAGAATGGCGTCATTAAACAAAAAATAAGCAAGCAAAAATAATCCGAGCCCTGGTGCAACAAGTAATTGCTTCGAATCAGTCACTACCATACGAACAGTTTGACGAAAACTCATGGAAAAACGTTTCTTTTTGGGCTCACGAAACCATAGCAACATCGGTAACGCAAAAACACCAAACACTACCACTGAAGGTAAGAGTGTTTCCGCCCGTGAATTCCCTTCAAACAAATTCCACATACCGAGAGAGAATGGTAGAGCGAGCAACAACCCAACAAATTGCCCCGCGTAGTTCCCTGCAATACCAAGTCCTGAAACAAACCCTCGCTTCTCTGGGCGAGCGATATCCGTAATGAGGGGTGTATAAAAAGTAAAGGTAAGTAAATATGCATACAACCCAAGTGCAAAAAATATCAGTGCGGGAATAGCAAGACCATACACTGCGCACAATGCACATATTCCATACAGTACTATAACCGCAACCGTCGTATAGCGAACCCCCACAATACGACGCATGTGTTTATCAAGTAACCCACCGACAAATGGTGCGGTCAACAATAAAAGAAATGCCGCAGCTGTGAACGTAAGATTAAAATAGATATCCCCCACTCCTTTATCAATTACGATCCATTGCGCAAAATAAAGAAAGAAAACGATCTGTACCAAAGAATTGGCAAAATCATAAAGCACCCAGAGAAAAATATTACGCTTAGTATTCATTGTAGATAGTACAATCTAAACTTCTATCAACTATAGTTACTAAACTCCGAATGGAAATTCAGCAACTGTCTTGTATTCTTGAATTGGTGGATTGTACTCTGGCATTCCTTCTTCAAATTCTTGTCGCATCACGTTGTATGAATCAACTCCTTTCACTATCTTAAATCGATCTCCTA
>JAIEON010000050.1 GCA_019750345.1 Patescibacteria group bacterium | reverse complement strand
GCCTTTGTGTCCTTGTACTGAACCTTCTGCCATACCCTTAAGACCAGCAAGATCTTCTGCTGTTGCACCGGTAGCATTCATCGTACGATCAATCAATTCTTGTGGGAGCACATCAGCGTCAGTACGATGAGCGATAACAACAAGGTATGGTGCATCAGTGATCTTGGTTTGATCATATCCTGCAGCACGGAGCTTAGTGCGGAGCTCTGGATTTTTTACTACGATAAATTTCCATGGTTCAAGCCCGATAGTACTTGGTGCGAGACGTCCTGCTTCAAGAATAGTTGCCATATTTTCATCTGAGACAGACTTAGTACTATCAAAAGTTTTTACGGCGTAGCGCCAGGTCAGTGCGTTCAAAATTGATTCATTCATATTGCGTTTATTATAATTACTGCTATAGTGTTAATACTATAGATTATATAGTACTATAAAAAATATAGCAACTCATATGACCAAGAACCCACAACAAACACTCTGTACAGATACACTCAAGCTTTTGGCTGATTTTTGGACGCTCCGTATTATCGAAGTCATCCACAAAAATGAGCTTCGCTATTGTGAGATCGAACGCGCCCTTGAAACCGTGAATCCTGTTACCTTGACCAACCGCCTCCAAAAACTTGAAGCAGCCGGTATTGTGAACCGTACTGAAGAGATCCAAGACAAGATATCTGTCAGCTATTCGCTAACCACCCGTGGCCGCGAAGTGTTGCCTATTTTGACAGCACTCGCCACATTCTCAAAGAAAATCAGTCACAAAACATAACACTGGCTTTTAAAAGACAAATGCCGTATACTGCACACACGTAATTACAAGTAATACTATTTATATGGGAAAAAGAGATACATCACTAGGTGCCAAGAAGAAATCAACGCACTCTCACAAAACTCAAAAACGTCTTGCTATCAAGCAAGAGATGCTTGCAACTAAGGCTGCAAATCATCCTAACAAGAACAAATAACAACACATACCGCAACATATGCGGTATTTTGTTTGACAATTTATTATTTTACGGTATTATTTAGAAAACATTTAAATCATACATTATGGGAAGTTATGCAATAAGTTTTCATGGGTTCTCTTTAACTGGAGCAGTAACAGTACTTACTCCGGTTGATGAACTAATACCTGCTAAACAAAAAGATCGTTTTGAAATGTTTAAACACCTTGCAAATCAATTAAGGAGAGAAGTCTCCATCAGTGCAACTGTGGCCTACATAAAAAAACGAACAAAAAAGACGTGGGTAACTACAAAGATTGGTAAAAAGAAATATCCAATACTTGTTTTTCTAACAAAGAAAAATGATACATGTATCATTACCCGAAATAATGAACTAGTGATCAATGGCACCGCTCATCATCATTATGTTCCCTATGAACAATTTGAAGCTATTCCAATTTATCCGGACTAAATCAATCAAAAAAGCTGTATTCTTCTATGAATACAACTTTTTTTTATTTGCAATTTATTTATGTACGTTCCCCTACTTGTTGGCGCCACATTGCGTAGTACAGACCTTTTTTCTCAACAAGCTCATCGTGTGTTCCTACCTCATTGACCACACCTTTTTCCAATACATAAATACGGTCGGCGTGCATAATAGTCGACAATCGGTGTGCGATGAGAATAGTCAGATGTTCTTTGGATTCACCTACCGACTGTACGGTCTCAGTGATTTCTTGTTCAGTGAGTGAATCAAGCGCACTCGTTGCTTCATCGAAGACCAGAATAGAAGGTTTACGCAACAATGCACGAGCAATTGAGAGACGCTGTTTCTCCCCTCCAGAAATCTTCACTCCGCCTTCACCAAT
>JAIEON010000020.1 GCA_019750345.1 Patescibacteria group bacterium | reverse complement strand
GAATAAAGACACTTATGAAAGGGTCTAATGGGTTGCAGTTGCGGCACGGTATAGAAGCTGCAACTACTGATGCTATTTCTAAACTTTCTAGTATGTCTCGAAGTGTAGAAGATAGTTCTGAGATTCGACACGTTGCTACTATTTCAGCAGAAAACGAAGAGCTCGGTCTGATTATTGCAGACACGATACAAGCTGTCGGCAATGATGGTGTTGTTACGGTAGAAGAATCTCAACTAGTGGGAGTGACGAGTACTGTTGTTGAGGGAATGGAATTCGCGAGTGGATTTGTCTCTCACTATCTTGTGACCAACAAAGAGCGGATGGAAGCAGTCTATGAGAATGTTTCTATTTTGGTAACCACTAAGAAAATTTCTGCAATCAAAGATCTGGTACCACTGCTCGAAAAACTCGCCACTCTCGGCAAAAAAGAACTCGTGATTATCGCTGAAGATATTGAAGGAGAAGCGCTTGGGGCAGTGGTACTGAACAAAATGAGAGGAATCTTTTCTATACTTGCTATTAAGGCGCCAGGGTTTGGAGAAAGAAAACAAGGAGAGCTTGAAGATATTGCTCTCTCTGTCGGAGCGACAGTGGTGACCGATGCGCTCCATATTGCTCTTGAAACCGGAGATAGTAGTGTGCTCGGGAGCGCAGTAAAAGTTATTTCTACAAAAGACACGACAGTGTTAATCGGAGGAAAATCAAAAAAAGTTGATATTGAACAGCAAATTCATTCAATCAAAACACAGATCTCACTTGTCGGTGGCAGTAAAATCGATGCATTCACCAAAGAGTATTTATACAAGCGTATTGCACGATTAACTAGTGGTATCGCTGTTATTAAAGTTGGTGCAGCTACAGAAACAGAAACGAAATATTTGAAACTGAAGATCGAAGACGCGGTCCATGCGACAAAAGCTGCGATTGAAGAAGGGGTTATTCTCGGAGGAGGAGTCGCCCTGGCAAAAGTCGCAACACAGCTCTCTCTACCGGTTGAAAAAACTGACTATGCACGAGGATATCACATACTAGTAGAGGCACTGTCTGCACCGCTGACACAAATTATTCTAAACACAGGAAGTAATAATGCAAAAGCAATTGTCACTCTTGTACAACAAGCAGACGAGTTATTTGGCTATGACGCGACAGCGGATTTCTCCAAAGACATTGAACTTGTCGATATGATGAAAAAAGGAATCATTGATCCAGTGAAGGTTACTCGCACCGCACTACAGCACGCCGCATCTGCTGCAGGTATACTTCTGACCACGGATGTCGCCATCGCGGATGATGAAGAGACGACAAAACAAAAACTTGCTCAGCAAAATCCAGAACAATAAGTTGTATAAATTGTAGTAGATGATATAGTCGAAACGATACATGGTTCGTTCTTTCACTAGTTGTTTTACTCCGTACTGGATATGTTTCCGCTACGTATGGAGATATCGTGATGATCGATATAAAATATCATTGCAATTTTACTTGTATTTTGTTGAAGACAAATCAAGTGACCCACTGTTCGGGTTATGGGCAGAATGTTCTTGAGTAGTGACGAACGAAAGAGAAAGTTATACCCTCAATATTCGATGATATGCGTATGAGGGGAAAACCGTTCTGTATTTATACAGAACGGTTTTTTTTATTGTGACAATGAATAATATTATTTATTTTAATAAAGCAACAAAATATTTAAGGGATAAGAATAGAGAGAGAGAGAGGATTAACATAAAAATATTAATTTTTTTTTTCAATTTAAAGAATCACAACTGTTAGAAAAAAAGCAGAAGTACAAAAATAGGA
>JAIEON010000024.1 GCA_019750345.1 Patescibacteria group bacterium | reverse complement strand
CATGTGCACAAGACGTTCTTCGTCACTCAGGCGATTGAGTTCTTCGGCGATGGCGATGAGTGGGTAGAAGTGACCTCCTGTCCCCCCTCCGATAAGTAGAATTTTCATAAGTGATTCTAGTTTACAACTTTTTTTGGATAACGGGAAACGTTCAAAATGATACCTGCCGCAGCGAGGGCAATAAAGAGTGAAGTTCCACCATGAGAAATAAACACTAGTGGTACACCAGTAAGTGGGAATAATCCGACAAGTGACAGGATATTAAGGAATGATTGTGCTGTCAGAAGTATGATCAATCCAATAACAATGTATTGCCCAAAACTGTCCGATGCCTGCATCGCAATTTTGAATCCTCTCATTGCTAAAAATACATACAAGATGACTAATAGTGTACTTCCAAAAAAACCAAACTCTTCTCCGATCACTGCAAAAATAGAGTCGCCTTGTGGTTCAGGAAGGTAGTTAAATTTTTGAACACTTTGACCAAGTCCTCGTCCAAACACTCCACCACTTCCAATGGCGATGAGACCTTGTTGAAGTTGATACGAAGATCCACGTGAATCAGTACTAGGGTTAATAAACGTCTTTATACGAGCCATAACATATGGTCGAGTAAATGCGAGAATGGTAATACAAATTAATCCGGCTCCAATAATACCAACTATTTTTTTCCACGACACCCCACTGACGAAGAGCATGCCGCATGCAGCAGCGGTGATAAGGATCAAACTTTTTGTATCAGGTTGACTCAATAGTGTCACGGCTACAATACCAAGCATCACAATCAATGGAGCAACTTTATATTTAAATTCTTCTTGTTTTTTTCGAGTCCATGCCAGCCATGCAGAAAGATAGATGACAAAACCAATCTTTAGTAACTCTGCAGGTTGAAATGATACTGGTCCCAAAGAAATCCAGCGCCGTGCGCCACCGTGCGAGAACCCGAGCCCTGGCACAAAAACTGCTAGTGTGAGTAATAATGTCCCAAGAAAAATAAAGAAGGCATTTCGTCTCCAGAAGTGATACGGAATATGAGTGGTAGCCCATAGTGCACCGAGCCCTCCAATGAATCCTAGTACTATTTGATTGAAGAGTACTCCGTAGAACTTGTCTTGATTACGAGCGAGTACTCCGAGTGACGCTGAGACAAATGCAAAAAGACCTATGACAGTAATAATAACGACAATAATAAAAAAGTACTTATCAAAGGCTTGTGGTTTTATTATCTTAGCCATTTATTTACTGATGAGTGCGATAGTGACACCGACTAGTGCACAAATAATAGACACAACCCAATAACGCATGACGACTTTCTCACGAGACCAACCGATCGCTCGGAAGTGATGGTGTAGTGGTGCTATTTTGAAAATGCGACGTTTACCAAAGTATTTGTAGCTCACGATTTGTAGTAATGATGACGCACTACTAACAGCAAGCGGGAGTGCAATCAGCGGTAAAAGAAGTACAGTATCAGTAAGAAATGCGATAACAGTAAGTACTACTAGTAACCCCATCATTCCTGTTTCTCCCATATAAAATCGTGCTGGTGGAATGTTGAACCACAGGAATGCAAGAATTCCACCCGAGATAACTCCACAAAGTGCGGCTATATCTATCTGGTTTTGACCAAATGCGATGATTGCGTAGGATGCAAAAATAATTGCCAGTACACCGCCCGCAAGCCCATCGAGTCCATCAATCACACCACCTGAAAATACTGCAATCATAATAAAAACAAAGAATGGGATAAAGAACATACCCAGATATAGTGGTGTACTACTGAAT
>JAIEON010000109.1 GCA_019750345.1 Patescibacteria group bacterium | reverse complement strand
ACCACATCTGCGCCATTGTCGATAGCACTATGAGCAAGTAGCTCCTGTCTATCATTGAAAGGAGAATATTCATCTCCCCAATGAAATGAAACAACTAACACATCAACCACACTATCTGCGGACGCTATAATCTTTGGTAGCTCAGGATCTGAAGCAAATAATATCCCTGAACTTTTTTCACTCGCCGCAAGCCAGTTTGGACCAACATCTGTCACCGCCAAATACCCCACACGCACTCCTCGTACGGTAATGATATCTGGAGTCGATACTTCTTGATAATTTTTTCCTGCACCCGTAGCGACAATTTGTGTACTCGCTAAATGTTCCAGTGTTTCATCAAAGGCTTCTTTGGTGTAATCCCCTACGTGATTATTGGCGAACGACACCACATCTATACCTGCGTTTTTTATTGCAGAGAGTACTACGGGGTCCATACGAAATGAGAATTTACTCCCTACATTTCGACCACTATTTGCAACTGGACCCTCGAGATTCGCAAAGGCAATATCAGCTCGTGCGAGGTATGCTGTATTCGCAAATAAGGCATTGTAATCTCCCTGCATAGTGTTCATTACCTTTCTCTTCACACCTCTATCGAGCATGATGTCACCAACAAAGACTAGTGTGACAGGAGTCGTGTCCGGAGGAGTTACCTCCTGCTGATTTTGCTCAGGTACTATTTCGTATACAGCACGAGGAAATACAAAAAAGAGCCCTCCTACTATCACAGCACATACGCAGATAGAGAGAAGGACTCTTTTCATAGTTAGTTTTCTATTTTCTTAAGAGGGATTCCATGAGCAACAAGAATTGCTTCGTATTCTGGTTGTTCCAAAGTTTCTACTTCGATCAATTTCTCAGTGATCGCTTCGAGTACTTTTTTGTGATCGTTTAATACAGTGCGAGCTCGTTCAAATCCTTCTTTCATAATTCGTCGAACTTCTGAGTCGATCAATGCACTGGTTTGTTCTGAGTATTCTTTACCCTTTACTCCTTCACCAAACATCGCACGACCTCCACTACTTTCGAGTGCGAGTGGACCTACTGCATCACTCATCCCCCATCGTGTCACCATAGCGCGAGCAAGTGCACTTGCTACCTGGAGATCGTTTGATGGTCCTGTGGTCACATCACCGAAGATTGATTCTTCTGCGACATACCCAGCAAGTGACATAGCGATATCGTCGAGATATTCTTTCTTGGTAGTAAGCTTTCGCTCTTCAAGTGAAATCTTCATGGTGTAACCGCCGGCATTACCGCGTGCAACAATAGATACCTTGTGTACAGGGTCTGCATCAGGGAGGACTGAGGCAACAAGTGCGTGAGCTGCTTCATGATATGCAGTGATTCTCTTTTCTTTTTTGGTAAGCAAATGACTTTTGCGTTCTGGTCCAATCATTACTTTTTCGATAGAACGTACCAAGTCGTGTTGTGAAACTGTCTTTCTGTTTTCACGTGCCGCAAGAATAGCGCCTTCATTCATCAGTGAATATAAGTCAGCTCCCGAGAATCCAGAAGTGCGCTCCGCGATAACCTTAAGATTTACATCTTCTGCAAATGGTTTGGTTGTACTATGTACATTCAAAATTTCTTCGCGGTCGCGACGGTCTGGTAAATCCAGCATGACACGTCGATCAAATCGACCAGGACGAAGCAGTGCCGGATCGAGCACATCACTACGGTTGGTTGCTGCCATCACAATGACTTTGTCGTTGGGTTCAAAACCATCCATCTCAACAAGGATTTGGTTAAGTGTTTGTTCGCGCTCATCGTTTCC
>JAIEON010000043.1 GCA_019750345.1 Patescibacteria group bacterium | reverse complement strand
CACACTACTCAAATCCATTACCGCTTCATCCAAACTCATACCCTGACTTTTATGCACCGTAATAGCCCACGCAAGACGAAGTGGCACTTGAGAAATCTGCGCGCGAATCTTACCCCCTTCTTCAACGCTCCATTCCATAGGACTTACGGTAATCACCTCATCTGTATACGTTCTCACAATAGGCATTCCGGTAACATCATCAAACCCCTCTACCATTCCAAGTGTTCCGTTTACAAATCCTTCTCGTGGATTATTTTTCGTAAACATAACTGCCGCACCAACTTTCAAAAGCAACCGTTCAGGAGATAAACACCCTTTCTTGAGCGTTGCGACGAGGGCTTCTTTTCCTGAATGTGTCATATCAAACATCTGCTCGTCTTCGAGAATTGCACCAAGCATTGTGCCATTTACCGTATCTACATCAACATTATGTGAATAGAGTTTTGGTATATTATCGGGAATATCTTTTCTCTCTATTTTTCTTTCAGAAAGTGTTTCTAAATGAGCCTCATCAAACATATTACTTCGGATTGCAGAAAGAACCGTGAGAAACGCTTCGTCATCTTGACGATACTGCGCCGAGAGATAACAGACAATAGGTTTTGCCCGTTTCCATGCTGGAGAATCAAAAGAAAACCGTTCCTCAGGACCTTCATCAAATAACTGACTGTCATATATATCACCACTTTGAACTTGCGGACGCTTCATAATCGGCGGAAGTTGAAAAAAGTCTCCCACAAATACCACTTGGATACCTCCAAATGCTTCATCATTTTTTTTCACCTCACGACACACTGCATCTACCATAGAGAGTGTCTCTGGTGGAAGCATTGATATCTCATCAATAATGAGAACCTTTGCTCGCAAAATCCTTTTCGCCACATATTCGTTAGACGCAATGCGATCTAGATCGTATGCATCCAGCTTGGACTTAATACCAATACCACTCCCCGAATGAATGGTCATACCACCAATATGTGTGGCGGCGATTCCCGTAGATGCTGTAATTGCCAAATCAATATCATGATTTTGTAAGTACTCTATGTACGCATTCACTGTATGTGTTTTTCCTGTTCCCGGCTCTCCTGTAAGAAACACATTTGCGCCAGTTTTTAGTATTGAGAGTGCTCGTTCTTGTGTCATTCGATTGAGTACATATGCAAACTTAATGTACCACAGTTAGGTTTGTGACTAAAATAAAAAAACGCCCGCTGTCTATTCTGACAGCGGGCGACAGAGCAACTGGGGCGCTACTGCTCGGTCATTGTCATCTGACCGAACCGAGGAAGAATGGATAATGTATGAAGCTTATCGGCTTCTCCTCCAACATAATCTTCGTTATCAAAACGAAACCAATGTGAATCAAACTCAGTGATTTCGTCGGAAAGAAGAGAGCTCACAATCTGCTCAGTAATAACAGAACATTCT
The DNA here is from genome assembly GCA_019750345.1 of Patescibacteria group bacterium. Lineage (GTDB taxonomy): Bacteria > Patescibacteriota > Minisyncoccia > Phycocordibacterales > UBA9973 > UBA4124. Next base: position 345 of record JAIEON010000043.1, on the reverse strand, counting down.
CTGAGAGAAAGATGTCCATTATCACGGAAGATTGAAACGGCTCTCAAGCCCATTTCCTTAGATCCAATGCGAAAACTCTGACGACCATCAATCCAAAAAATTGATCCGTGTTTGCCACACTTGGCACAAATCTGAAAGAACGCCTCCATATGAATGTCACTCATAATGCCCTCCGGTGAGGGTAGCGTACAATCAATGTTCCTTAATAACTATAGCAAATTACGGAAAAGAAGTTATTTCAAAAATTTTTGCTTTATCTTGTCCCAAATTGCCAAATGAAAACCAAGAAGCTCAAGTCCAACAAACATAAGCCATGCTCCAGGAGTAAGTGGTGTCACAAGAGAA
>JAIEON010000013.1 GCA_019750345.1 Patescibacteria group bacterium | reverse complement strand
CACTAGAGGTGCCCGAAAAAAGTAGAAAAAAAACTGGTGTACTCAACGCAACGGTTACCCCAAATGAACCACTTAAGTTTAATAGACTTCGCGGAGACAACAAACAAGCAACCTACGGGCAGGTCGTCTCATCTACAGTACAAAACATTTTAGAAATAAATGGAAATGCTGTAATCCAAACACAAAAGTCTTTTTACTTAGTACTACCGTAGTGCAGACAAAATGCGTATCAAATTATTGATACGCATTTTTTATTATTCTTGTACACAAGCAGTTGAATATTCTCCTACCTGCTTGACCTTATCTGCTCCTCGATATATACCCTGCGGACTAATACACCACTCTGTTGAACCTGTTCTTTCTTGTCTAAACTTAATGACGTACGTAGTAGGATCATCTGGAGTTAATCTGTCACAGTAACCATTAACCGCTGCTGTGTAATAGTTACAATACCCATAACGATTTACGGAATTGCCTCCTGTCGGTTCAAAAGGTAGTTGCGCGATATAGCCACCACTGACAAGGGGCGAAAGAACGGAGCACGGAACTGTAGGGTTTGTTTCATCAATATAACAAAATCCACTAGGGGCGTTACCGTTGTTATCAAGCTTATACAGTTCTATAGCAGACACTAATGCTTTGAGATCACCAATACGTTTAGCATCGCGAGCTTTAGACCGAGCACTGTTAAGGCTTGCAAGTATTACTGCTGCGAGGATGCCGATAATTGCAATAACGACTAAGAGTTCAATGAGAGTAAATCCTCTTTTAAGAGAGTGTTTCATAAAAGAAATTATATCACACAATACTACAAGATTTTCTTGAGATAGGTTCCTGTGTGTGAGTGTTTGTTGTTTGCCACTGCCTCAGGCGTTCCTTTTGCAACAATAGTCCCGCCATGGATTCCGCCGTCTGGTCCGAAGTCTATTAACCAGTCAGCACATTTGATCAGGTCGAGATTGTGCTCGATCACCACTACAGTGTTTCCTTTTGCAACCAAACGATTCAATACTCCGATCAGATTGTTCACGTCATCATAGTGTAGTCCGACAGTCGGCTCATCGAGGAGATACATAGTCTTTTCCATATACGGACGATAGAGCTCAGACGCAATCTTTACACGCTGTGCTTCCCCACCAGAAAGTGTTGTTGCGCTCTGTCCAAGCTTCACATAGTGGAGCCCTACATCTTTGAGTGTAGTCAGGCGATCTGAAATAGCGGGGATATCAGTGAAGAATTCTAATGCTTCTTCTACAGACATCTGCAATACATCATAAATACTCTTGCGCTTATATTTCACGGTGAGTGTTTCTTTATCAAACCGTTTTCCATTACAGACATCACAAGTCACATAGACTGTCGGTAAGAAGTGCATTTCTACCGCAATCTGTCCGTTCCCTTCACAGGCCTCACAGCGACCACCCTTTACGTTAAACGAGAAACGATTGAGCTTCCATCCGCGAAGACGCGCTTCTTCAGTTGAGGCAAAGAGTTCACGAATATGAGTGAATGCGCCAGTATAGGTCGCAATGTTACTTCGCGGCGTTCGTCCGATAGCAGACTGGTCGATCATGATAGCGCGTTGTAAATATTCTGTACCACTAATTGTGGCGCAGTTATAAATCTGTGCACTGCGAAGTTTACGTTCAAAACGAGCTTGTAAGTTCTTGTAGAGAATTTCATACAAGAAACTACTCTTACCAGAACCAGACACTCCTGTGATACAGACCATTCGTCCGAGTGGAAGTTCAATATTTTGGTTGT
>JAIEON010000022.1 GCA_019750345.1 Patescibacteria group bacterium | reverse complement strand
ACACTTCGAGACATACTAGAAAGTTTAGAAATAGCATCAATAGTTGCAGCTTCTATACCATGCCGCAACTGCAACCCATTAGACCCTTTCATAAGTGCCTTTATTCCAGCTTGAACAATTGCATCAGCCAGTATGATGGACGTAGTAGTCCCATCCCCTGCTTTCTCGTTAGTTTTCATGGCGACCTCTTTTACGATCTCCGCCCCCATGTTTTCAAACTTATCTGCGAGTGTGATTTCTTTGGCAATTGATACACCATCATTAGTGATGATGGGTGCACCGTACCCTCTATCATAAGCAACATTACTTCCTCGTGGACCAATCGTGCCTTTGACTGCAGACGCGACGATATTCACTCCTTGGGCGAGTGATTGTTGTGCATGTTTACCATAGAGAATTTTTTTTGACATATTATTTTAAGAGAGCCAGGATTTGATCTTCTCTGAGAATAAACAATTCTTCACCATCGAGTACTACTATTTCTGCTGCAAATCGAGAAAAAAATACTTCATCATTCACCGCGAGCTCAAGCGGTATAGAGTGTCCACTATCATTTCTTCGTCCTTTACCAATAGCAATTACCAATCCACGCTCCACTTGTTGTTCAGTGTGAGCTTCTGGCAGAATAATTCCCGAGAGTGATGGCGGAGTTTTAATGATTCGTATTACCACACGATCAGCAAGCGGGAGGATGGTCTTGGTCATATATGATAATTATACACCATTTTCCTGTTTGGCATTTTTAAAGCTTTCTGTTATAATCATCTTGTTTCACCTATGGTAACAACTCTGCATAGCATTCAAATAATAGTGGCGATTGTACTCGTAGCCCTCATCCTCCTTCAGCGTCCATCAAACGATGCGAGTAGTATGCCTGTGGGCGGCGATAGTTCGTCATTTTCACACACCAAACGCGGTGCTGAACGCTTTTTCTTTGTACTTACAATAGTGCTCGCTGTAGTATTTGCTGCAGTATCTCTCACTGTTGTTGTACTCGCACAATAAACCATACAGGTGAGTCATATCAATGGCTTCCTTTTTTTCTTTTTTTATACACAAAAGAATCCCCTCTCTTCGCACACTTCGTGCTCTTTTGCGTGGACCACTCACCCTCTCTCGTGCAGTAGTGTACGGGTTATTTAGTGTAATTATCCTCCTAGCCTTTTTACTATTAATAACTATTCACAACAGTTTTCTTATTACAGTACCAGCACGCGGTGGGTCTCTCACTGAGGGTATTATTGGTGCACCACAGGCAATCAATCCAATTATTGCAACTACTGACACCGACAAATCGCTGAGTCGTCTTGTCTACGCCGGACTCCTCAAGACTATGCCGGACGGAAGTGTCGAACCAGAATTAGCACAAGACTATAGTGTTTCTCCTGATAGTCGTACCTATACATTCACACTCAAAGAATCAAAGTTTCAAGATGGCAAAAAGGTAACTTCAGCCGATGTCGCATTTACGATTTCAAAATTACAAAACTACTCACTAAACCCAATACAGGCAGAATACTGGTCAGAAATAGTGGTACAAACTCCAGACGAACAGACTATTATTATAAGTCTACCGAATGCTCGCACAGATTTTCTTCAAAAAGCTACTGTCGGGATTCTCCCAGAACACATTTGGCGTGATATTTCAGACGAAGACTTTCTGACTACAAAGAAAAATATAAAAAGTGTTGGTGCAGGTCCTTTTGTAGTGACTAGTGCTTCT
>JAIEON010000103.1 GCA_019750345.1 Patescibacteria group bacterium | reverse complement strand
TCACTTTCTGTTAAAGGACTCTTTCCTGATAAAGGATATACAGAGCAAAGTATTTCAAATATTGATGTGGCAACTGTACGTTATGCATCACATCTTCAATTTGCTTCTCAAGCATACTATTCAGTCGGACCAATCAAAAACACTGGACCATTTCCTCCAAAAGTTGGGCAGGATACTACGTACACAGTGACCTGGACTGCTCGACCAAGTGAAAATGCTTTATCAGGATATAAAGCGAGCGCAGTACTTCCGTTTGGTGTGGTATGGGCCGGGACCGTCAGTCCACAGGCAGAACCTATAGTATACAATCCAGATAATCGTACAGTGACATGGGATCTTGGAGTGTTGCCTCGTGCCACGAGTACTCCGCAGTCACGCAGTGCGTCGTTTCAGATCCGTATCCGCCCGACTGTAGAAGATAAAGGCAGAGAACCTCAGTTGTTGGGAGAAACGACCGTTGTGGCTACTGATACAGTAGCCAATGTACCGTTGACGCTCCTAAAACCTTCATTATCGACTCGATTAACTAGTGATCCTGCCTATTCCACTGGAAAGGAGAAAGTGTTACCATAGCCCTACAACGTATGAATGAATCAACTACAACAATGGAACAACTTATCAGTCTCTGTAAGCGCCGAGGGTTTGTATTTCAGGGTTCTGAGATATATGGTGGTTTGGCAGGTACCTGGGATTATGGTCCGCTCGGTATTGAGCTAAAACGCAATATTCAAAAAGTCTGGTGGGACATGTTTGTTTCAGGGCGCGAGGATATGCATGGTGTAGATGCCGCTATTTTAATGAACCAAAATGTGTGGAAAGCATCTGGTCACGTAGGAGGTTTCTCGGATCCATTGATTGAAGACACTGTCACAAAGAAACGATATCGAGTAGATCATCTTCTTGAAGACCAGGGTATCGACCCAGTAGGAATGTCACTTTCTGATATGGAAGCAGTGATTATTGAAAAAGGAATAAAGAGTCCTGAGGGGAACGCGCTAACAGGAGCTCGTCAATTCAACATGATGTTTAAGACATCGGTTGGTGCAATTGAAAGTGAAGACAGTATTTCATACCTTCGCCCAGAAACAGCACAGGGTATGTTTGTAAACTTTAAAAATGTTGTTGATAGTATGCGTCCAAAACTTCCTTTTGGTCTCGGTCAAATAGGGAAGGCGTTTCGTAATGAGATCGCACCTCGTGACTTTATTTTTCGTACTCGTGAATTCGAGCAAATGGAGATTGAATATTTTGTAGAAGAAAAAGATTGGAAAGACAAGTTCTCAGAATGGATGAAAGATATGTACGTATGGATGGATACTATTGGAATCCCTCGCACGAGTGTTCACGAACTAGAGGTTGCCCCCGAAGATCTCGCACATTACTCTAAGCGTACAGTGGACTTTGAGTTTGATTTTCCTTTTGGACGCAAAGAGCTCTATGGTCTTGCATATCGTACCACCTTCGATTTGACTACACATGCACAGGCGAGTAAGTCACCGTTGTATATTGTTGATGATGTTACCGGAGAAAAAATAACTCCTCATTGCATTGAACCATCATTTGGATTGGATCGAACTATTCTTGCTGTACTTACCAGTGCTTACACTGAAGTAGGAGAAGGAGATGACAAACATGTTGTATTGAAACTCAAACCTTCGATCGCGCCGTACAAAGCCTGTGTCTCACCACTGCTAAAAAACAAAC
>JAIEON010000086.1 GCA_019750345.1 Patescibacteria group bacterium | reverse complement strand
GGTTTACGCAACAATGCACGAGCAATTGAGAGACGCTGTTTCTCCCCTCCAGAAATCTTCACTCCGCCTTCACCAATCATAGTATCAATACCATCTGTCGCACGCGCAAGTAAACTTTGACATGCTGCCTTGTGAAGTACTTCAAGTATTTCCTCATCCGTTGCTGATGGATTTACAAACAGTAGGTTCTCTTTGATAGTTCCTGCGAAGAGCTGCGTGTCTTGTGTGACAAACCCTACCTGTCTACGTAAGTCTTCGAGATTGATCGTGTCGAGCGCGAGTTTGTTATAGCGGATAGTTCCACTCGTTGGTGTATAGAGCCCGACAAGAAGTTTGACCAAACTAGTCTTCCCAGAACCAGATGGTCCAACAAAAGCGATTGTTTGCCCCTTATCTACATTGAATGACACATTTTGCAGTGCACGAGTTGTGGCACTCTTATATGAAAACGTAACCCCTTCAAAAGAAAGTGTAGTCACTCGATCCAAAGGCTGAGGATTCTCCGGCACTACTTCACGAGGGATATCCATGATTTCAGTAAACCGATTGAGTGCAGACTGTGCCTCACGATAACTTGCAATCACGGAACCTAGTTCTTGTAGTGGTCCAAAAATATAGAATGAGTAAATCCAAAGAGAGAAGAATTGTCCAAAGGTAATATCACCTGCATAGATCAGATACAGCAAGAACAAAAGAATTCCATTACGGAGCAGATTGATGAATGTCCCCTGAATGAAACTAATACTACGAACATAGCGCAATTTCTTGAGTTCGAGTTCCAAGATTTTGTCTGTTGTACTGTTGAGTCGATTGATTTCTTGATCTACCAGACCCAGACTTTTTACGAGCTCAATATTACGCAGTGACTCTGTAGTTGATCCAGCGAGCGCAGTCGTCTCACGCACAATCTTGTCTTGTACTATCTTTATCTTGCGAGTAAGAAAATAACTCACCCCTCCTATAATAGGAATAGTCATCGCATAGACTACTGCTATAGCCCAATGCACTGTCGCAGCATAGATGGTAACAAAAATAAATCCGATAACAGAAATAAATATTACATTGATAAACAGTGTAAGGAATTTCTCAGCATTCGCACGAGCCGCTTGCAATATTCCCAGCGTCTCACCACTGCGCTGATCTTCAAAGACTTCATACGGAAGCACGAGTGAGTGTTTGATACCATCTTGGTACATATCTGCACCAGACTTTTGTGTGACCTTATTAAGGAAATAATCCTGAAAGTTTTTGGCAACACGAGATACAAACACCACTCCGATTGCAATCAGGAGTAGTTTACCGACTCCTCGGAAAAATTCCGCTTTTGTATACAGCTCTGGCTTGGTCGCATAGTCGTCGAGAATATGACGAAAGATCAAGGGGTCCAAGAGCGAGAAAAGCTGGTTTATCAGTGCAAGTACTAACACAAGCAGACAGAGTTTCCAGTATTTTTTGAGATATGACTTCAATAATTTCATCGGGGTGAGTATAGCACGTCATCAAAAATGAATTGTTACTACCTTATATCCTCTATTAACTCAGGAAATGTTTCTTGATTAAAGTGCCCTCTATCTTCAAACGTTCTCAGAACAGCTTGTGGTAAGTCACGGTTGTATTTCTCAAAATCTTGATACGCAACAGAGGTATCATCTTTACTTTGATAGAGAAATATTTTTTCA
>JAIEON010000113.1 GCA_019750345.1 Patescibacteria group bacterium | reverse complement strand
GTTCAAGTCCTGCGCGACAAGAACATCGAAGGTTACATCGTGTTTGAGAATGACCCGAAGCATTACGAATTTACACCTGAAGCGGACTTCCTATACCCCGCTTCCGTTCACTAGAAAAAATGGCGTTAGCCCCGCACCGGACGGAATCCGATTTTAAGGATTAGAAAATGAAATCAATCGTCATAGTATTGTCTGCCGCTCTGTTCACAATGTTTAATGCTAGCGCGCAAGAACGTATGACATTTAAGCTGGAAATGTCAAAAGCTAGCCGTATGCATAATCAGATTCAGCTTAATGCTACTGTTGGTGAGCAAGCTATTTACAGCAGCCAAGATAACATTGCTATCGAAGGTAAAGCCGTGGATGGAGCAATACATACGGGCTTAATAGTAACAGTACTACCTGAAAGTGTTAACCAAGATGGAGTAGTAATAACGAAGGTGTCATACACAATCCAAGATAAACAAGGTCTAAGAAAAAATTCTCATGTGGTGAACATCAAGCATGGCGAAACAGTGCCGCTATTTGCTTCTGCCCCAAATGGCGAAAGTATTAGCCTTACACTCACCAAATAATTTAAGTCGCAACGGAAAAATCGCAAGATGAAAACCATCACAGATAAGACCGCAGATACATGCCGTGCAGCGCTTGCTCAAGTGATTCGCGATGCAGAAAAACATGCCGCGACAGCCGAAACCTTGGGACAAGATACCGAAAAGTGGCATAAGCTGGTAACTGATATCAAGTCCGCTGATGCCGAACTGGCTAGCGCGTAATCATCAAGGGAAAATTTGGCGCATGCGCCCCGCACAGGTCGGACACCTGAATCTAAAAGGAACGACATGAAATCCATCAAAAATGTGGTTATCGTTGGCGCAACTGGTGAAGGTAGAACAACCGATTTAGAGACAATTAAAGCCTTCTCGCTTTCAAGAACAATTACTGTTACAGATGTATCGCCTATTCAAGTTGTTACTGGTAAAGGCAGAACTGACGGATCTGATTTGTTGGCTAACTACCGCAAGTAACCAAGGAGAAATATGGCACTTTTATTTTGGATTGTATCTATGTTTTTAGTGGTTGCATTAAGGATTTTTGTTTTGTCAGAATCTTTTATCATCACAATGTCAGCAACTATAATTGTTACAATTTTTGGTATGTGCGCAGCGTTTAAGGTACGTCCATTTTTCATGAGAGAATAAGATGAAAATCCTATCTCAAATACGTGCTGTTCTCGTTATATTGTTTTTGGTGCGTGCAATTGTCCTTATGCCGAATGACATTGCACAAATTTCCGCAGATGGAACTAAAGGCTTTTGGAATCAAATTAAAGCTGCTCTGTACTATTTGTACAAAGTGGAAAAGTTGAAGAAGATTTTCATCAGGGATGGCAAGTTCACGTACAAGCCTGTGCATTTGGTTCCCGATTCAAAATCAAAGCTGCCAGACAACGATAACCAAGGATAAGAAAGATTGAGCTATGAAAAAATATGGTTTTGGCGGGTTGTTGGTTCTAATTATAGTGTTGGTGGTTGGTATGTTTATGTTAAATGAGGTCGTACAGGACTCAATAAAGAACATCGGGAAAAGTGCCACGGAGAAATCAAATTCTAAGAAATAAGAAGGAAAAAATACTTTTGACTAAAACGAAAGAACGGTCGTTATAGGTCGTAAA
>JAIEON010000002.1 GCA_019750345.1 Patescibacteria group bacterium | reverse complement strand
TTTTAGAATATCAAGTCGGTAAATTTGATTTTATTGATACTCTGATTATTGTACTTTTTGTGGTAGTTACTCTTTTCGTTTGTTTTTTATTAAATCAAGCAGAATATGATTCTAAAAATAATCCTATTTTTACTAATAGAAATGTTGAACAGTTAAAATTAGTCAGACAAATTAATATTTTCTCTTTAATACTTACGCTTCAATTACTTCTTGCGAATCTAGTATTTGACTCTAAAAAAAGTGCATACGATATAAGAGAAGTGATATTTAATATTGGGTATGAGCTGGGATACTTCGCTTGTTTATATTTTGCATCATGTACTCCAAAGCCATTAAAGAAAAGTTGGATTAAAAAAACAATTGAGGCACTGAGTCCTAAAAAAGAACTTGCAGTTGCTGATTAAAAAATCGCCATTATTACTATGGCGGTTTTTATTTTTTTCAATGAAATAAACTATTCAAAACCCCTATCTTGTTTTTGGTGTATAATCAAAAGGTATGAAAAAACGATATATTATTTTATTTTGCGCTGTATTATTCGGTATTGTAGCCTTTATTGTAGTGACCAGTCTTCCTACACAAACACCTATGACCGATATGGGGGCTGTGACAGGTGGCGCTACGAGCGATACTTCAGGACTGACTCCAGAGCCTGCACCAGTAGCAGGACATGATCGTATTGTGGTGACTTCACCAGTAATGGGGAAATCTTCTATTAGTTCACCATTGATGCTCACAGGTGAAGCTGCAGGATGGTACTTCGAAGGATCATTCCCAGTGGATCTTACCGATGATACGGGGAAGATTATCGCTCAAGGGTATGTCACCGCACAGGGTGACTGGATGACCTCAGACTTTGTACCATTCAAGGGGACACTAGAGTTCACGGTACCAAGTGGTGTCACTCACGGGTATTTGGTATTCAAAAAAGATAATCCAAGTGACAATCGACAGCTCGACGACTCGTTCTCATTGCCAGTAATTTTTTAACCCACTTATGATCAAATCACGAACCATGCTTATAGTTGCAATCCTCGCTCTCATTGGAGCGATTGGTATTATTGCGTACATACTCAAGCGCGGTCCTGCGACTGTCGTACCAACTGAAGATATGGTAGTGGTTACTGGGGATGGTACCTGGCCATCTGATGAAATTCGTCAAGAAAAAATCGATCAGACAGAGAAAGGTCACCAGATCACCGCTGTCTATCCTATAACACAAAGTACTGCGGTAAGTGCCTACTTCCGAACATTTGTTGAAGACAATATCACTCGATTTAAAGAAGATACTTCATGGACGAGTGAGATCAATAATGCGGAAGCAGAAATTGTATCACTTGATGTTACGTACACTCGTCAGAAATCTACTACTGTCGACAATTATATTTTCCATGTAAACAGCTACACCGGGGGTGCTCATGGGTTACAGGTAACCAAGACATTCTCATTTACTCCAGAAGGCAAGCCACTTACTATCGCAGGAATCTTCACGAATGGAGTCGATGGTTTGAAAACTATCGCACCCTATGTACAAAAGGAATTACTCAAACTCGACTTCACTGAAAAACAGTGGGTAGAAGAAGGTGCAGCACCGGACGAACTCAACTATCAGAATTTTGTTGTTGATGAAAAAGGAATTACGTTTATCTTTGATCCGTA
>JAIEON010000073.1 GCA_019750345.1 Patescibacteria group bacterium | reverse complement strand
TTAGTTGCCATAAATTATTCATTCTCCTTTACTAAAATAACAATATATAGAAATTAAATCCAATCCAAATATTCCGTATCAATCATCTTTATTCTTTAACACTAGTATATCAAACTATATCTTTAAAAATATAGTTTGGGAGCATTAATATTAAATATTAAATCACCTCTCCCCCGACAACGATTCAACCGCACTCCTCCGCTCATCCGTACTAGAACGCACATATAGGCGAGTTACATTGATATCACTATGACCTGCAATATCCGCTACAACTGCGAGTGAATGTCCCTTTTCCAACATCGCGTGACAAAATGTATGTCTTAATACATGCGGTGTAAAATCCTCTACATTGATTACTTGCTTTATCTTTTTAAAAACTTGTTCGATACCTTGGATTGATATAGGTACTCGCATTTGTGTGGTGAAAACACGGTCTGTCTCATCATTTGTCGGCTTCTCCGAACGAATTTCTAGCCATCCGAGTAAGGCCTTTCTTAAATCAGTGTTCATTTCTATACGGCGATATTTACCGCCTTTGCCACTTTGGATAATCACGAATCGCTTTTCAAAATTCAGATCATTTAATTCTAGGTTCACAACCTCGCTGACACGTAACCCCGCATAAAGCATTAAAAAAATGATCGCTCGATTGCGTATGCCATCCCATTTCTTTTTTTCAATGAATTCTTCGATGTGCCGCAAAAGTCGATTGACTTCATTACGATCTAACCAGCGTGGCGTTGATGCTTGTTGTATCTTTTGTTTCTTCACTTTGGCAACAGGATTCACTTTTATTGTTCCTTCATTTTCTAAGTATCGGAAATAAGCCTTTAGCGATTCAAGATATAGATTCAGCGTTTTAGGTGATAGCCGCCCACCTTGTTTATTTTTCGCAGTAGTGAGCAGATATTGTTTCCAATCCTGCACGTCAGCCATTGAGACATTGAGTGGTGAAAACTCCTCGTCTGTGCGTTGAGATAGCCAAATTTGAAAAGCCTTGACGTTTGAGGAATAAGCGGTGATCGTTTTATCTGATTTATCATCTTGTTTAAGCCAGTGAATGAAGTTAGGCATAATGACCTCCTGACGAGTTATTTATTACTTTATGTAGAAACATTATATAGAGTTAGATATTACTTTTCAATGATTTTCGAGTAAAAAGGAATAACTAATTTATATTAGTTATTCCTTTTTTCTGCTCTAAAACTGTGCCCTTCCCCCCACAGTGGCCGAGAGTCAACAAAAAAGACCGCTTCCTTTTGCGGTCTCTTCTACTTTTACTTTTCCATTCCTCTATACATTTCGTTTATCCGCGTAGCGTGTGCATCTATCAGCGATTGTATTTTCTCTTGCGACTCTGTTTGAATTTGCAAAATCGCACGTTCGCGCACCAGGTCAAACTTTTCGGCTTGCCGTTCCAGTTCCACCGCATGACGTTCTGCGAGTTTTTGCTTCTCTTGTTCGAATTGCGCGATCAAACGCTGTTCACTTTCCATCCGTTCTTTTTCAATTTGTGCCTTCTCTTGACTCAGCTGTTCAATCTGACGTTGTAATGCCTGTTCACGTTGTTGAAGATCACGCTTTTCTTCTTCGAGTTGCTTACTGCGTTCAGCTGCTTCTTTATATTCATTAATAATCG
>JAIEON010000104.1 GCA_019750345.1 Patescibacteria group bacterium | reverse complement strand
ACTATTTTCTGCAGGATAAAATGGATGTGTCGGGTTTACAACACCAAGTGAACCATTTACCTCAACTCCAGTTGAAAAGAGATTGTCGGCTGTAGTAACAGAACAATCAGTTACGTTTTGAGAAATCCAATCAACACTAAAAGGATCATTGCCTGAAAGTGCGAGTGGTCCTTGTGAACTATTAGCAGTGATGTCTACGTTTGAAATACCTGGATTAGTATCAACAGGTGGAACTACGGTGTTTGATACCTGGAAACGAGCAACAACACTTCCTTGTGTCGGCCATCCAGAATCAACATCACCAATATTTACTCCTTGCGCAGTTACAACCTCATCACCAGTTTGCCCAAAAGGAAATGGTGTTGGTGTTACAGATTGATTTGGATACCACTTTGCTGAACCCTGTATGTACTCAAGTGACTGTGAACTTGAAAGGTGTACTGTACTTTGTCCAAGAGATGAACTGAAGTTATCAGAATCAATTGACCCTGTTGCAACAATATCAGTACCAACGTTTGTTGGAACTGCGATAGCAGTACGAACATTGTACGCAGTTTCATTTGCACTGTTGTGGTAGTAAACGGTGAGACTTACAACGTCTCCAGCCTTCGCTTGTGTGTCTAATGCCCAGTTATTTGTTGAGTCAGGAAAGTCTGTGTAGTTAGCAGAACGGAGGGTTGCGTAGTCTTGTGGATTAGTATTGAAAGCACTGAGAGCGCGAACTTCATTCAGAGAAAGGTTTCCGTGATTAGCACCAAACATAATAGCTATAGCAAAGGCAAAAAGAGCAAGAGTTACCTTGCTTGTCTTCGATCGTACGATGTTTATAGCTGTTGCTTTCATGTGGTGTGTGAATGAATTCGTTAACAAAACAAACCCTACGTTTTTTTAAAAAAATGTCAAGCCCCCATTAAAATTCTGCAATCGTCCGATACCTATATTTTTAGCCATATTTTATAGTTTTGTCTTTTATACAAATATGTCCTTTATTTTCTTTTTAGCTTTCTCAAAAAAAACCTTTATTACTAGCTATTTGACCTTCAATAAAAACTAGAAGAGAAATTCTTCAAAAAAAGAAAATTATTTGTCTTTGATAAGCATTTTCAGAGCTTTTTCTCTCTCAAAAAGCCTAGTTCCCTATGATATAATGCTCTCTGTATGAATGAACGGCTTCTAAAACCCTATAATCCAGAAGAAACTGAATCTCGTATTTACGAGACGTGGGAAGGTAGTGGGTTATTTCACCCAGAAACATCTGTAGATAAAGGATATACATCTCCAGATTCTCCTCCCTTTACCATTGTGATGCCCCCACCAAACGCCAATGGCAACCTACATGCTGGCCACGCCCTCTTTATTACCCTTGAGGACATTATGATTCGTTTCAAGAGAATGAATGGTTTTAGAACCCTATGGATACCGGGAGCAGATCATGCCGGTTTTGAAACCCAAGTAGTGTACGAAAAGAAACTTGAAAAAGAGGGTCGCTCACGATTTGGTATGGATCGCGGTGACCTATATAAAGAGATCCTAGATTTCACCCTAGAAAATAAAAAGAATATGGAGGGACAAATCCGAGCACTCGGTGCCTCTTGTGACTGGTCAAGAGAAAAGTTCACACTTGATCCTG
>JAIEON010000023.1 GCA_019750345.1 Patescibacteria group bacterium | reverse complement strand
CAGATTTCATCGGTCCATAGGTCAGATTTCCATGAAGTTCAGGTTTGATTGCCGCATGAGAAGAAATGTTTATGATAAGACCACTTCCATTATCTTGAATGCGAAAAAAATCTTGACCAATATATCCCACATTAAAACTTGTCATGAAAAATACTTGAAAATGGTTTTTCACTAGCTCGGCTGCAGCTCCCGGTGTTTCGTATATTGAAAGCTGTTTCCATGTGCCTGTGGTATTTACAATTGCATCGACGTGTCCAAATGCTTGTTTTGTTTCTTCAAAAAGATTTTGAACACTCTCAGTTATTGTTGCATCGGTTGGTACCACGAGCGTTCGCTCTGCTCCAAGAGTTTTTTGCAATTCAAGAAGATTTTCTTTGGTACGGGAAGCAAGTACTACTTCAGCGCCATGCTCAAGAAAGACTTGCGAAAGTACACTTCCGATTCCTCCGGTTGCCCCGACGACAATGATGACTTTTCCTTTGAGTGTATGCATGATGAGGTTTTGTTATGAGTAAGGAACACACATCTTTGCTAGTAATAGCATATCTCTGAATGAGAAGAAATAGGGGAATTTATGCTAATTATCGAAAAGGGTAATGAGATATGAATCGATTTTTCGTTGGTCAATGTCATAGAAGTGCTTTTTTTCTTCATGTAGCATTTGAGCGAGTTTGATACCGACGAATCTCCAGTGCCATGATTCAAATACATAGTATGAATTGTTTGGAGGATACGATTCAATAAATCCATATTTCCATGCATTGTCTTTGAGCCATGAGTATTCTGGAGTTTTTTCGAATCCAACAAACGATGCGCCAACTTTCGACGTAGTGAAATCAATGGCAGTACCGAGCTGGTGTTCAGAGTAGCCTTGATCTGCAGAAAATTTATTTGCCCCAGAACCGTACGTCATTTTGTATGCCGATTTGAGTCCTGCTTGATTACTAAATGAGCGATACCCAGAGACAACCTTCAAGTCTTGATTGTCATTTTTTGCTTGCGCGAGAAGTTTGTCGAGAAATAATCGTGCAGAGGTGTGGAATAATATATTTTTTCCTTTTTCAAAAATATAACTTGCATCAATATCTGACAGACCTACGGGAAGATAGTTCTCATTCAAAAAGTAAATTTTTGAATACTTCTTTAACAATTCAGGATCAGTTTGAGCGAGCTTTTGGAGTGTACCAACGGTACTGCTAATGCCGTCAATTTGGCCTGTCAGTGACTCAAGTTGCTTTTGAGAAGTATCGAGCGCAAGGAGGAGCTCGCTATTACGGTTTTGAGTTTGAGAAATATTTCCTTCGAGCTCTGAAATAGAATTACCTAATAAAACATTTTGATTTTGTAAGAGATGATATCGATATCCTCCATAAGAAAACAGGCCAATTGCAACTAGAATCCCAATCACCGCAACAACGGTATGCCAGGTAATAGTTTTCTGTTTTGATTCCATGTAGTGATTGTACCACGCTCTATTTGATACAATATAGTGATGCATCATTTTTTTAAGGAATTAAAACCTAAGGAACATAAGGTGTTTGCTCGTTACGATACCCCCCAGAAAATTCAAACCTACCTCGATAACCTCTTAGTAAATTTTGAATTAGAA
>JAIEON010000018.1 GCA_019750345.1 Patescibacteria group bacterium | reverse complement strand
CTTTATGTTCACCTGCTCTCGGCCAATCAAAAAAGGTCATGTCTGTACCAGGGTTTCCTTCTGCATCGGCATAAAACAAATGATACGCCGAAACATCATCCTGATTGACGGTTTTTTTAACGAGACGCATACCAAGAATCTTGGTATAGAAGGTTAGATTTTCTTTTGCTGTTGCGGTAACAGCTGTCACGTGATGAAGTCCGTAAGTCGATATCATGGTTATTTAAAATTATGAGTAAGCCATGTTGTCGCAATCTCGACATCGCGCGAAGTTATCTCATGTCCGGTTTCTAACCATTCATGCGTCAACTGACTTTTCCCTGTGGTAAATAATTCTTTCAATTCGTACACCTTTGATTGTTGGATTATTGTATCCTCAGTACCACTCAACAGTAGTATTGGTACACCAGAGAGGTCGGGCTGTTCTTTGGGTATAAGTGGTACCATTGCTCGAAACAGGATCGCTCCTGAGAGTACTATCGGATGGAGCAACAAAAGTGACGCTGCGATATTTGCGCCATTAGAAAATCCTACAGCAATTACTTTGGTGTGCTGTATACCATACTTGGCTTGGGCTGCGGCAACGAACTCCGCTAAATCCTTGGAGCGAGTAATAATATCTTCTTCGTTAAATACTCCCGCAGAAAGACGTTCAAAGAAACGATTGTACCCACCCTCCAGCACATTGCCACGAGGGCTTAGTATATGTGCGTCTGGATCAAGCATTCGCCCCAGTCTTAACAGATCGCGTTCATCTCCACCTGTACCGTGCAAAAGAAGCAAGGTAGTGTTTGATCCATGCTCGCTTTTATCATAGTGATAAATATAATGAAGTAATTTTTCGTGCTCCATGCTGGAATTATATCAGAATGTAGGTGCGGGTGTTGTGATAGAATATAATTATGACAAAACAAATTTTCATTAATTTAGCAGTGAAAGATATACAAAAGTCTATGGATTTTTATACTGCACTAGGATTTTCAAATAATCCTCAATTTTCAGACGATACAGGGAAATGTATGGTGTGGAGTGACAGTATTTTTGTAATGATCCTGTCGCATGAAAAGTTTGCAAGTTTTACCGCAAAACCTATTACTGACACAAAAACAACTATAGCGGGATTATATTCCCTTTCTGTTACTAGTGTTGAGGAAGTGCACAGTATAATGGATAAGGGACTCAGTGCAGGAGGAATAGAACCAAACGAAATGAGAGATTACGGTTTTATGCAACAACGAACAATAGAAGATTTTGACGGACACACCTGGGAAATATTTTATATGGATATGACCAAGATTACTCCACAATCTTCATAGAAGGAATTCTTTACAATCCACTAATTAAAAACAGCCAGTTTAAAACTGGCTGTTTTTAATTTATCTTCTTCATGTACAACTTCATACGGTCACCATTCCGATGGTTTTCTCTGTTGCGAGCAAAAATGCTTTTTGTTGAAGTTTCTTTCGTGTACTGCGTGACATAGGTCTTGTTAGTAACTTCGAGTCGCCCCAACTTATTCATAAATAATGCCAACCAATAATCATCAGGGTTTCGCGAGAGCTGCAGCTCTTGGGAAAGAATATTACTTTTTTTAAGTATCTCAACA
>JAIEON010000053.1 GCA_019750345.1 Patescibacteria group bacterium | reverse complement strand
AATCTTCATTCAAGAAAGGATTTACTCTTATAGAGCTCCTTGTCGTTATCGCTATTATTGGGATTCTTGCGAGTGTGGTTCTCGCAAGTTTGAATACTGCTCGTGCCAAGGCTCGAGATGCCCGAAGAAAGTCTGATCTTAAACAAATCACAATTGCATTAGAACTATATAAGAATGACACGGGTACATATCCTCCTTTAGCGGGATGGTTTTCTGGATCCGCTGGGCGAGCAGGCGAAGTGTTAGTTGCAGCAGGTGCGCTTCCTCAAAAGATTATTGATCCGAATGGACTAGAAACTTCTACCGGTGCTTATATGTATGATTATTTAAATGATCGTTATACCTTGTGGGCGAAATTAGAAAACCCTTCTACGGCAGATAGTGCGACTCTCACTACTTGCGCACTAAGTGCTTACGATACTGGGTATCAAACTAATTACTGCATTAGTAATTAAGAGGTTGTAAAAGATGGTATACTTTTGCATATGAAATCTTCATTCAAGAAAGGATTTACTCTTATAGAGCTCCTTGTCGTTATCGCTATCATAGGTATCTTGGCTTCAGTGATACTTGTTGCGTTGGGGGACGTTCGAACAAAAGCACGTGATGCAAAACGGTTCAGTGATATGCGCACTATTCATACCGCACTTGGTGCGTACTATGCAGACAATGGACGGTATCCGCTCACTACCTGGGTAAGTAGTCATGAGGCTACATGGGAAACTGGTGGTCTTGGTACTGCGCTTGAGCCATATCTTCCGACTATGCCGATAGATCCTACTAATACAAATACTGCCGGACACGCCTATACTGGGGGTAATTATACTTATTCTTATTATGCGAGCGGACAAAATGGTGGCGCATCTACCCAGCAATGGTACATGCTTGTTGTGCGTCCTGAAAAATCTACTCCACTCACCACATCGAACAAGGTAACTGCCTGTGATGGTGTAGTATATCAGTATAGCGGCACCATTACGGCGGGCGGAAACTGTGCTTTCTAAATAAAAATACCCCGAGTAAATCGGGGTATTTTTATTTAGAATACGAGAGTATTATTCTGCTGACTTTTCTTCTGTCGTTGTTTCTACAACAGGAGTGTCTTCTACTTTTTGTTCGCCGGCTACGAGTGTCATACGCTGTTCTTTTGGTTCAAAGAGAGTAACAGTGAATGAGTACATACGTCCGAGTTGAAGTGCTTCGCGTAGTTTCTCGTCAGAACCGAATGTTGAGTGGTGTACAAGACCAGCTACTCCTTCTTTAA
Organism: Patescibacteria group bacterium; assembly: GCA_019750345.1. Classification (GTDB taxonomy): domain Bacteria; phylum Patescibacteriota; class Minisyncoccia; order Phycocordibacterales; family UBA9973; genus UBA4124. Next base: position 321 of record JAIEON010000053.1, on the reverse strand, counting down.
TAGAAACGAGTGCACCGTGCTTGTTGTATTTGATTACTACACCTTTGACAACATCGCCCTTTTTGAGTGTTCCTGCGAATACGTTCCATGGGTTATCTTTGAGAGCTTTGATAGAGAGAGAAATCTTGCCATCCTTGATGTCGATGATTTTTGCCTGTACCTTGTCTTTCAATTTGAACATTGAACGTGGATCTTCTACGAGACCCCAGTCGAGTTCAGAGATGTGTACCAATCCTTCGAGACCGTCTTCGATCTTGAGGAATACTCCGAAGTCTACGATACCAGTAACTTCACATTCAAGTTCATCACCCACAGTGTACT
>JAIEON010000090.1 GCA_019750345.1 Patescibacteria group bacterium | reverse complement strand
GCTCTTCCGATCTCCTCGCGCAATACATTACCTCTCAATTTGTGGCTCATCTAGCCAAGTTAGGCGCGGATATGAACGCGATGGACGTATCCAGAGTGTTGCGCTTACCTGGCACAACGAATAGTAAAAGTGGATCGGTTGTCGAAGTAGATATATGGCGCACAAAAGAACATGAGTTACTCGAACTGTATGATTATTGTCCACCACTAGAGAAGCCGAAAAAAGGCCGTGGCAAGCGTTCAGGTGAATTAAGAGTATTTCCACCCAAGAAAGGCATTATTGACCTATACAGCCTAAATGAGAAGCGGATGAACGATATTGATAAGCTTGTCTCCTTGCGATCAGGTGAAATGATCGGCTATCGCAACATGACATTGTACATATACGCCTTCACTGTGGCGATGCTCGTCAAAACACAAGCAAGTACAATGGTATTCTGCCGACAACTCAACGAGAAATTAAACGATCCGTTATTGGTCAAAGAGATTGAAAAGATCGTCAAAAGCGCATACAGCGATGCCACCGAATTTCTAACCGCATTTGCGGAGAATGAAATGAAGATGAGAGGGCTACCGAATAACCTCATCAAACCAATGAAAGCCAGTACCGTCATCAAAAAGTTAGCGATTACGCGGGAAGAAATGAAGGAAATGCGGACGTTAATTGATGGAACTGTTCGTAAGGAACGTGATACGGAGCGGAAAAGAGAGAAGCGTAGGGAACAAGGGATGCAGGAACGTGCGGAGTATCTGCAAAGTGAAGAAGATAAGACAACAGAGAAGGTGGAGCAATTACGAAAGTACATAGAGGAGAATCCAAAAGTAACGAGAAAAATATTAGCTGACAAGTTAAATGTATCAGTGTATCGAGTAGACCAACTGAAACGAATTTTAAAAAGTTTGTAGTGGTCTGTCCTTATAAACATTTTATATGGACTAGTTCTGTATGGTCACGCAGGGAAGCGTCATAAGGGGGTATCTTTTTGATTCTATTCATTTGGTTTCTAATCAAAAAAAGGGGCGACCAAAAGCCTAAAAATTGACTTTCTGGACAGCCCTTTTTTTATGTGTAAATGTATTACAAAAACTTATCTCGCAACTTCTTGACGAAAGTCTACAAGATTTCCTTCCTCATATTTATAAAAGGGCTGTCCAAATTTAGTGTTAAATACACTGTCGATAGAGGCTCCTGCGTTCAACATCACTTCTGCCGCAGTACCTGTTAGTAAAAATGTTGCGTTTCCCCAATGAGAAGCAATATTTTCTGCAAGATACTTTAATCCATACTTTTGATTCCACGCATTATTTGTTGCATCTTGGTATTGATAGCCAAAATCACATGAATTAATATGAATTTTACTTGCTCTAGTTAAGGCACATAATCTTGCAATGTTATCTAAATTAATGTTTCCAGCAGTATTTTGGGCGTAATCTGTAGAGCGTAAGCGTCCTGGTGCACCATGACCAACCCACAAAAATCGATCTGCTGGTTCATTATTTAAATTCAAACTAGTATAGAGAGCATCAGGATTAAAGTCATATCGCTTAGGCTCTTGTGCCCGTACACATGCAAGTGTTG
>JAIEON010000084.1 GCA_019750345.1 Patescibacteria group bacterium | reverse complement strand
TGTTTCTCAAATTTCTAAGGCGCAATCTAAAATTAGTACACAAATTTCTACTATTAGTAATCTTAGTAAGGAAATTGGTAAGAAGGAAGAAGCGATTAACTCACTTGAAAGTGAGCTCGATCGCGAACGTGCTTCTATGGAGCAGTTGATCAAGCGTACCAACGAACTTGACCAAAAAGGTCCAGCATACGTATTGCTTTCATCAAACTCTATTACAGGGTTCTATCAAGACCTCGATGACTTTTTATCTATCAAGTCATCACTCTATGACTCATTAGGGCATGTAAAAAGAATTAAATCTCTCACGGAAAATGAACGTAAGAGCCTCAAAGATAAACAATTCCAAGCCCTTGATGCAAAGAGTGCATTTGAAAGTGAAAAAGCAAAGCTCGCTGTATCTCAGAAGCAGGCTCAAGGACTCTTGAGTACTAGTAAAACTGAAGAACAAAAACAATCAGCACTTGTGGCAGAGCAACAAAAGAAAGTTGCAGCAATTCAGAGTAAGCTCTTTAGTTTTGCAGGTGGAGCAACAAAAGCTATTCCTTTTAAGGATGCCTATGCCTATGCACTTGAAGCGCAAAAGGTAACAGGAGTACGCGCTGCATTTGTTCTCGCGACGCTTACACAAGAAAGTAATCTCGGTGCTAACGTAGGAACTTGTAACCGTGCCGGTGATCCACCAGCAAAGAGTTATAAAGTTCAAATGCCAGGACCGGCGGATAAAGCAGCAGGTCGCTCAGCGCGAGACGACCAGACATTGTTTGTCAAAATTACTACAGCACTTGGTTTGAATCCAGAAACAACTCCTATTTCCTGCCGTATCGCTAGTGTTGGTGGTTGGGGAGGAGGAATGGGTCCTTCACAGTTTATTCCTTCTACATGGATTTCGTATGCACCAAGAGTAGCTGCGGCACTCGGAAAGGCTACCGCAAACCCTTGGATTGCTCGTGATGCTATTATGGCCTCAAGTATGCTTCACAAGGCAAATGGTGCTGCAACAAGTGAACGAGAAGCAGCATGTAAGTATTACTCAGGACGTGGATGTGCGACTAGTGCCGCTATTGGTTCATACGGAAGTAGTGTGGTACGTCTTACACTTGCCATCCAAAATGATATTGACTATTTGGAACAATATGGTGTTTCGAGACGCTAAAACTCTTATTACTTAGACCTCTTGAAAAGAAACATACCCCGTGCTATAATCTTGCCACTATGAAGAAAGACATCCATCCAAACACTTATCGCGAAGTAGTATTTCACGACAACTCATCAGAAACAGATTTTCTCGTGAGTTCAACAGTGAAAACTACTGAAACTACTACCTATAACGGTAAAGAGTATCCATTGTTTCGTATGGAAATCTCAAGTGCTTCACACCCGTTTTATACAGGTACCGAAAAGGTGATCGACACTGCAGGACGTGTTGACCGATTCAACAAGCGCCGCGCTGCTACTGTTGCAAAGAAATAATTGTCTACAAAAACGCCCTTTGAAGGCGTTTTTGTTTTGTCTGAATGTAGTACACTACACAAATATATGGATATTG
>JAIEON010000032.1 GCA_019750345.1 Patescibacteria group bacterium | reverse complement strand
CGAAAAACATTTTATGACATGGAACGTGACACAATCAAGTGGTGTGCACATCATATATTCCTCAATGAATTTAGTAAGAACGTCTTTATTGATTTATATACTATAAAAAGACAGAAATCTTTTGCTTCATCTGTTATTCCTCTTCCTATTGAACTTCCTGTACTTACGACCTCTAATAAAACAACACGTAACAAAGAAGCTGCTGTAAATATTGGAATGGTTGCACGATGGGATAGTATTAAAAACCATAGTGCATTATTACGATTGGCACAAAGCGCAATTCGTCCCAAGAATTGGACTATACATTCTGTTGTTGCAGTAAACGCTAGTAGATCGGATTTTGCGAAAGAATATGTGAACTCTATAACTATTGTAGAGCCAATGCCTCCAGAGAAATTAACAAGATTTTACGAAGCAATGGATGTCATTCTTCTTCCTTCAAATTTTGATGTTTCTCCTACGGTTGCAGCCGAAGCATTACTTGTAGGTAAGCCTGTAATTATTTCTGATCAAGTCGGATGGGTGAATGATTTTATTACGGTTGGATTAAAAGATCATGTTATTTCTCCTAACATTTCAGGTACTGCATTAGTTAATACAATTCGCGATGTAGTAAGCGCGATAAATACAAACAGTAAAAAATATGCTACCTTAGTAAAGCAAATCAGGTACGACCATGAACCAAAACGAGTCTTTACAGAGTACGCTTCAGTATTTAACAGTGTAGTCAATAATCTATAATTATCTATGAAAATAGCACAACTCACATCTTCATATACTCCTGTAGCAAAGAACGAAAGTAAAGCTATCTATTCTCATGTTGCATGGTTAACAGAGGGATTGGTAGGAAAGGGTCATACCGTTGATCTCTATGCATCCAAAGATTCACAGACTTCCGCTGAGCTTCATTCACTGGACTTTTCACAGGGAAAAGAATATCCCGTTGAACAAATTCGCTATAAACAGTGGGCGTCTATTTCTGATTGTTATCGCAATGCTCAAAAAGGGATGCATGATATTATCCATAGTCATTTTAATATCATGTCGGCTTTTTTTGCAGATATGGTGAGTACTCCTACTGTTATTTCAATTCATTCACCAATTGAAGAATGGATGAAGCCAATTTTGATGAAATATAAACATCTCAATTATATTTCGTTTTCACGTGCACAACGCAAACAAATGCCAGAACTTAACTGGGCAGCAAATATTTACCATGGTGTGGATATGGAGCTCTTTACCTACAATGACAGCCCTAGTAATTATGCATTGTTTTTAGGACGTATTACCGCTGATAAGGGGACTCATGATGCTATTGCGGCATGTAAGCTTGCGGATGTACCACTTCGAATTGCTGGAGTCAGTTATGAGACCGAGCCGTATTGGCACAAAGAGATTGCTCCTCATGTTGACGGAGAAAGTGTTCGATATGTTGGACAGGCTAACTTTGATTTCTTAGTGCAGTGTAGTGTAAATATTGTTTTACTCTTTGTGTGTTAGATCCCT